>DNGJ01000314.1 GCA_003486305.1 Cyanobacteria bacterium UBA11371 | reverse complement strand
GATCGTAATCTTCAAACAATATTTCTGCACCAATAGGAGGTCTACGCCAACCAGTCTTTCTCACCACAGGTTGCGCTTTCCCCAGTCGTAGCGAAGGCAATTCTGGCAAGGCACACCAAGTCATCGGCAATGCGGTAGAAAGTTCCAAACGCACGCCCGACCAATCTTCACCCGTGCGCTGACAAATTAATGCGCGGACTGCAATATTTGCAGTTGAATTTGCACTATCTAAACGACAAACATAAGTCGGCGTCCAACGCGCCCCCGGTACAAAATACTCTATAACTAACTGGGTTTGTTGCTCTGTATTAAATTCGCCTTCATAAGTTAAACTAACAATTGCAGTTTTGCGAAGTTCGTTCGGTCTAGCATCTTTGGCGGTAGAAGCAAGTGTCTGTTTTAGTTGTAAATATGCCAAATTTTCTTGAGCTTGACGCAACATTTCTAATGTTTCCCGCTTTTCCTGCATTCTGGCGCGAATTTGTTCGTCGCTAAAATTCGCTAGTGCAAGTCTTGCACTCATTGGCGAAGGTGGTGGTGCTTTCCCTGTTTCTCCATCAGGACGATTTGGTACTTCTAGCCCAGATAATACTGCAATCTCGTTATTAATTAGGGCAATAATATCTTCAAGGCGCTGCACTTCTGCTTTTGCGGCGCGCAGTTCTTCATCTGCTGGTGGATTGGGTGTTTCTGATGGCGGAGGAACGGCTAAACCTATGCGAATATCTGATGCAATGGGGACATTACCGCCATCGATTTCAACACGCACCCGGACGCTGGTATCATCCAAGGCTAGAGGCAATCCAGCAATTTCTACTTGTTCTGGCAATGAGTCGGGTGTGAGGCGCAACGCGGCGATGCGTGCGATCGTTGCACCAGCAGCGTAGATTTTAACTGCGTCGATTCTGGATGTGAGTTGTGCGATCGCCATAATTCTGCTTGCACCGAAACTTCCAGTTATACCTACGTCTCAAGCCATTGCACTTATGCAGTTTAAGTCTTGGCGGACGCTGGCTGCTTTCTAGTTGTGCCACATCGGCACTTTGTCCTGCGCCTTTATGCCAGATTTGGGCAAGACTTGGATAGAATCAGTGCGATCGCTTAAACTTCCTGAAATCTTCACCCTCAATACCCGTAGAATACCGCTCTCGATCGGGATATACCCAATTTATTTTGACTGAGATCTGGCACTAATACCCACAGCCCGCCAGGGAATAAATTCCCACATCTGATAGCAAAAGTCCTCTAAAAGAGGACTGAAATACAGGCCAGTCCACAAAGCGTGGACTTAGGCTATTAGCCTTGGACTTAAGTCCAAGGCGGGCGACAAACAACAGGTGCAAGATGAATTTAACTTCAATCCCCATTTAATTCTGCCGATGAAACTTTTGATACAGCATAGCTTTTACTGGCTGACCTCCCCGCAAATGTCGTTCTACGACTGCTGGCACTTCATCGGGATGTACGCCGTTATACCAAACTTCCTCCGGTAAAATCAGTACCATCGGCCCATTGCCGCATTGTCCCAGACAACGGGATGCGATCGCACTCACCCCCGCCACAGGATGCGCCTCAAATGCTGCCAGCACTTTCGCCGCACCCTGTTTGCGACAGGCTTTATTTTGGCAAACTAAGATTGTTCTAGCAGACTCCATTGCCTTAATTAACTGTCAAAACGGCTCGATAGCGTACCTTGTTATCCCGCACTTTCTGCATCGCTTCGTTCGCTTGTTGCATGGGAAACGTCTCTACAATCGGTTTAATGCCAAACCGATCCGCAATCGAAAGCATTTCCATCATCATCCCTCTCCCACCAATCGGAGAAGCCATAACCCGGCGACGCTTGCCCAGTAAGGCGAAGAACGGTATATTAAGCGGATCGGAAACCGCGCCTACTAGCGATAAAGTCCCGTCAGAATCGAGATATGCCAAATAAGCCGCCCAATCTAAGGAAATCGGAACGGTACTGAGTATTATATTTAACTTTTGTTTTGGCGCAGGTGGGGATGCTCCTGGCGGTACAACCACGACGTGACGCGCCCCTAGTTGGGTGGCAAACTGGGCTTTATCATCAGAGGTGGTAAAAACGGTAACGCTATTTCCCAAATGGCTGGCAAACTGCACCGCTAAATGACCCAACCCGCCGATGCCAATGATGCCAATTTCTTGCCCGGAAGTCATGCCAGCATAGCGCAAACCAGAGTATACAGTGATACCGCCGCACAACAGCGGCCCTGCAACTGCGGTTTCAATTCCGGCGGGGAGGGGAAAGGCGAAACGCGAGTCTACCGTTAAATAATCGGCGAAACCGCCATAGCCGTTGACAATTAATCCTTGGTTAGAGTCGCAGAGATTTTCGTTACCTTTGAGACAATCGCTGCATTGCAGACACGCAGACATTTGCCAGCCAACGCCGATGCGATCGCCCACCCTAATATGCCGTACTTGGTTCCCAACCTCTACCACTTCCCCAATAACTTCATGACCAGGTACTAAAGGATACCGCGAGTTCCCCCAGTCACCATCGATCATGTGAATATCCGAGTGGCAGATACCGCAAGCTAAAACTTTAATTAAACAGTCATAACTTTCCAGCGGTGCTGGTTCAAAACTATAGGGTTTCAAGTCTTCACCAGACTGATAAGCTGCCAATGCGTGGATTTGCATAGTTGTTAGTTGTTAATTGTGTAGGGGCGGGTTTTACCAACCATATATAACAATAATCGACAATTTATATAAACCCGCCCCGCTGCTTTTTACGGGGACGACTGACTAATCAGGTAACAAACCTTTTGTCGCTAACCATTCCCGATTAAACAACCGCGACTGATATCGCGCACCGCCGTCACAAAGAATTGTCACAATTGTATGACCTGGCCCCATCTGCTTAGCAAGCTCTACAGCCGCACCTACATTAATTCCCACAGAACCACCCATAAACAGTCCATCTTTTCTTAGCAGTTGATAGATCGTTCGTACTGCTTCTCGATCGTCAATTTGGAGCGCATCGTCGATGGGTGCGCCTTCCATATTCCCAGTAACGCGGCTGTTACCAATCCCTTCTGTAATCGAACTTCCTTCTATTTTGATTTCTCCGGTTTTGGCATAACTGTAAAGCCCGCTACCCATCGGATCTGCTAAAACTGTTTTAACGTTGGGATTTTGATCTTTCAGGTACATTGACACTCCTGCATAAGTTCCACCCGTTCCGGTAGCGCAGGTAAAAGCATCAATTTTGCCATCGGTTTGTTCCCAAATTTCTTTTCCGGTAGTCTCGTAATGGGCGCGGCGGTTTGCTAAATTATCAAATTGATTCGCCCAAATTGCATTTTCCATTTCAGATGCAATTCTACCGGATAGCCTGACATAATTATTAGGGTCTTTGTAGGGGACGGCAGGAACCGGACGGACTTCCGCACCCAGCGTCCTTAAAGCGTCCATTTTTTCCTGAGATTGAGTATCTGGGATAATAATTAGGCATTTGTAGCCTTTGGCATTGCAAATGTGCGCCAGTCCAATTCCCGTATTGCCAGCTGTTCCCTCAACAATTGTACCGCCTCTTTTGAGCAAGCCTTTTTCTTCTGCCTCTTTTATGATATAGAGTGCAGCGCGGTCTTTTACCGACCCGCCAGGATTGAGAAATTCTGCCTTACCCAAAATTTCGCATCCAGTTTCTTCGCTAAAGCTGTTCAAGCGAATCAGCGGCGTGTTGCCAATTGTGCCGACAAATCCGTCTTTGATGTCCATCGTCAATTTACCTAAAGTCATTCGCTATAAAGATTTTGACCTATATCGGTATTAGACAAAGACCGAATACTAAGTCAAAGGCAGGCAGGATGCCTACCCCACAAGAGTTTTTGGCGTTTCATCAGACGCTCTGACCAGGGGGCAAGGATTTGAGCCAATTAATCAGCTTTACTTATAGGTTGACTTGTCTGGGATACCCTGCGATCGCTTCATCTTTTACCTCGGTTTCGGGTTTTCCGTATTTTCCCGGAGATAGAAACTGCCGATTTATGAAAACTTTTTCTAGTTGCTTAATACCTAAGTAGTTATTCAGTGTTCCTACTTTTTGTTGATGTTTTTTCCTATTTAAATAAATATGCGATCGCCAATAAGCACCAGCGATCCCCCCTTTAACCTACGCGATCCCAGCTATGCCATAGCATATTTAAAAAAAAAGTAAAGTGATGCAGATCCATCGATAAAATTCACAGTTGAGGTTGGTTTACTCGAGGGGGATCTTGACACATCTCGGAAAATTTACAGTATGATAGTAGAAATACTGTCAGCAAGATTGAGTGTATGCCTATGACTACTGTCGGTAAGTTTGTTCCCCGTCATCTCGGTTGACAGTCAGGCAATATGGTTATGCATTCATTGGCGTACAGCTAATATTTTGTGAAAATCAATTCCCTTGTTTTGGCTCATAGTTAATGTCCAGTGGTGATTGGTAACGATGTGCGCTAGTCTTTTCACCACTGTTTCATTAACAGAAATTTTTGCGTCGCCTACTTGATCTTAACAGTAGGCGTTGATTCTAGCGTTTTTGGGGTGCATATAGTAAACCCTCGTAAGGGTTTACTGAGATTTTTCTGTGCATATTTTTCTTGGTTTCCAAGGCGGCTACTACACAGAAGCCGTCACCATTCAACTTGCATTTGCCATCCCAAAATCTCTATGCAATTACAGCTTCAACTCACCGGAAAAGTCAAAAAACAAAATAAGTTAAAACACATGATTCAGCTAGATGCTTTACGAGCAATAGCTGTATTTGGTGTCTTAATTTATCACTGGCTACCTCAAAAATTATTTTTGAATTCCACCGTTGGAGTAGGAACGCTTGGAGTCAAGTTCTTCTTTGTACTTAGTGGTTTTCTTATTACCTTAGTTTTATTAAAAACTAGGGAAAACATAGAAAGTAACGAACACAGCATTTGGGTTAATATACGCAATTTTTATATCCGGCGCTTCCTAAGAATTTTACCGATTTATTATCTCACTATTCTTTTAACAACAATATTTTTTCTAGGGCTTCATCCATCTTTTATGTGGCATTTTACCTACTTATCCAATTTTTACTACGCTTGGCATAAGTGGGATATTAATTCACCCTTTTGGTCTTTAGCTATTGAGTTTCAATTCTATTTAATTTGGCCTTTGTTTGTTTTATTCGTACCTAAAAAGCATCTTCATAAGGTAATTTGTTCAACAATTATAATCGCGCCTTTGTTCAGGATTTTATGCCTTAAAATGGCATTAAACGACGGAATTAGAATTAACCTGCTTACCCCCGCCTGCTTTGATTCTCTTGGCTTAGGAGCTTTATTAGCATTTTACACTTATAACCAGAATAGAACTAGAGCTAAGACTTTATTATCTAATTTGGGTTTCTGGATCGGAGGTTCTTTGTCTTTGGCTCTCATTATTACCAAACACCATATAGATCCTGGAATCAGATTAGTCGTTCAAGATAGTATCAACGCTTTGTTTTTTGTGTGGCTAGTAGATCGCGCTGCACGGGGTTTCGGAAACGTTACAGCGAGTATCTTAGAATTCAAACCGCTTGTCTCTCTGGGTAAGATTAGTTATGGAATATACATTTATCACAGTTTTGTAGCAGGCTGGGTTGTTCCGAAAGTCGTCAATTATCTGGGCTTTTCCTATCCCAAGTCAGTGGGAATTCAATTTGTGCTTAACACTGTAACCACAATTGTTGTGGCAATGCTTTCATGGCACTATATCGAGCAGCCGATAAACAATTTAAAGCGACACTTTAAAGTATAAGCTAATAACCTGCGATCGCGGTCATTGGTAATGGGTTATTGGTAATTGGATTAACTCAGATCTTGCACCCTGGCTCACACCTTAGTTTCTGGCAAATAGCTAAACTTGAAACCCTACATCGGATTGCAAGCTCGTCTAGGGAAAGCGTTTTCGCGAAGGACAGCAATCCGCTATAAATCTTTACTCAATAAACTAGGGTTTCAGGCTTGTTGATGCAAGATGTGAGTTAACAAACTTTTGCCGTCTTGACAATTACCTATTACCAGTACCGCTCGATGTAACTAGCAACTGACGTTAATAACATTGGAAAAAAATAGGGTGAGCAATACTCACCCTATTTGACTTTTGCCTTACTTGTTAGGTTGAGGCGTCATCCGCAGATAAGGTTTAATTTCCTCATATCCTTTGGGGAATTTTTCCTTGAGTACTTCCGGATCTTTGAGGGATGGGACAATTACGCAATCTTCCCCATCTTTCCAGTTGGCAGGAGTTGCCACGCTGTAATTATCCGTTAGTTGCAGAGAGTCAATTACCCGCAGCAATTCATCAAAATTGCGCCCCGTGCTAGGAGGATAGGTAAAGGTGAGACGCAGTTTCTTTTGCGGGTCGATGACGAAGACAGACCGAACTGTTACCGTATTGCTGGCGTTGGGGTGGATCATGTCATAAAGGTCAGAAACCTTTTTATCCGGGTCTGCCAGAATCGGATAATTGAGTTGGACGCTTTGGGTTTCTTCAATATCGCCGATCCAACCTTTGTGGGATTCTACATCGTCTACGCTCAGAGCGATCGCTTTCACGTTGCGCTTGTCAAATTCCGGCTTCAGGCGGGCGACTTCCCCTAATTCCGTCGTGCAAACGGGTGTATAATCCGCAGGGTGCGAGAACAGAACCACCCAGCTATCGCCAGCCCAGTCGTAAAAGTTAATTTCCCCAACACTTGAGGCTTGAGTAAAGTTAGGTACAGTGTCGCCTAATCTAAGCGCCATAACAAGTTTCCCCCGATCTTGAAATTGATCGATTATCTACTTTGCGATTGTGCCATAAAACCCGGTTCTCCGGTCGGGCAATAGATCTTTTTACAATTCGCCCAAAGCCCTCTACTATGCTCGCTCGGACAGAATTTCTTTATATGCCGCGATGGTCTGTTGCGCGATCGCATCCCAACTATAATGCGAGAGCGCATACTCTTTCGCCCTTTCACCCCTGAGCCGTCTTTCTTCACCATTACTTAGTGCTAATCTTAACGTTTCTTTCAGTGATTCTACGGTAAGAGAGGCAACCCAGCCAGCTTCTGCCTGCTGTACATCCTGCCAAATATAAACACCATCTGAAATTACCACGGGCGTACCAGATGCCATCGCCTCTGCTACCGCAATGCCAAAGTTTTCGTAGTAAGAAGGCAAGACAAATAAATCGGCTTGTTGTAGTAAGGATGCCTTGCGATCGCCCGTGACAAATCCAGCAATAGTAGCGTATTCTACTAACGGCGACCCCTGCACCTGAGCCTTTATTTTCGCCTCATAATCTGGGTCTTGCGGATTCCCACCCGCCAGCACAAAATGAAACTTAAATCCCTCCGCTAAAAGATTTTCTAAAGCTGGAAGTAGCAAATTTAACCCCTTTTTCGGGTCAATCCGCGACATATAAAGCAACGTTGGGAATGGGGAATCGGGAATTGGTGATGGGGGATTGGAGCTGGGTAACTGGACACCCAAGGGGATGACCAAATCCTTAGTAGAAACACCGAATCGTTCTGAAACATTAGCTTCCTGGAGGCTAGTAAAGTGGATAGCAGCAGCACCGGCGATGTTAGGTTTTTCCAGTAGGGCAGCGTATATTTGTTTAAGCTGCTTTTTCTTTTGTAAATCCGCTGGATCGAGAGTACCGAGGGGACGGAGAATGTAGGGTAGAGAGCGCGATCGCGCCACAGTAGCCGCACAAGAAGAAACAGGCGAAAACAAAGCATGAATATGTGCCAAATCGAACTCTTTGGCATGTTGATACAACCAACCCAACAAATCCAGGGAAAACTTATAGCGGCGGAAAGGAGAACAGCGGAAATACCGCACCTGATAACCATCTTGTTCCACAGGACTATCTAAAGGCACATCCAGCGGCGCTTGTCCCGTATCCCCATTAGAATCAGTAGTGAGAACCATCACCTCAACCCCTGCCCTAGCCAAAGCAGCAGAAAGACCCAGCACCATTTGACTGGGGCCACCGTAAACTAAAGAAATAGAAGGAACAATTTGCAGAATTCGCATAAATTTAGGTAATTGCTAATTGCTAATTGCTAATTGCTAATTGCTAAACCTCTTGCTAAATTAAACTATACCTATGCACAAACTCTTGTGGGGTGGGCGTCTCGCCTGCCATAGACTTTATTTTCAACATAATTCTATTACCCATTACCCATTACCCATTACCCATTACCCATTACCAATTTTCAAATCAGATCCAACCGCATTTCATTGCTTTGTGAAAAGCCAAGGCTAGAATAAACAGGTTTTCCCGATGGAGAAGCGTGTAAAATAGCCTGAGTACAACCAAGGGACTTTAAATAATCCACAGTCATACCAGTAAGTTTTTTAGCAATACCCTGTCCTCGGAAAGGCGGTTCAACATAGACACCCCAAATATATCCATATTTCCGGTATTCTGCTGCTAGCGCCAGCGGGTATAACCCAGCAAAAAGCTGACAACCAGCAGAACCCACAACTTCACCATCAATCTCTGCTAAAAAAGCCTTGTATCCGAGTTCTTGACGCGCCCTTTCTATAAATTTAAGCGTAATTTCAAGCCAGTTATATTGGATAGATTGCGGCGGAACATGATTGTCTCGCCACAGTTGATAAAAATGTCTCGCAAT
Organism: Cyanobacteria bacterium UBA11371; assembly: GCA_003486305.1. Classification (GTDB taxonomy): domain Bacteria; phylum Cyanobacteriota; class Cyanobacteriia; order Cyanobacteriales; family Aerosakkonemataceae; genus Microseira. The sequence continues at coordinate 1,302 of DNGJ01000314.1, read as the reverse complement.
CAGAGAATCTTCCTGTTTATTTGCCTCTCTTATCTTAATATCCCTTTCTGCTATCATTCTGCTTTCATTCCTCCTCTGTGTCCTCTGTGCCTGGAGTGGTTCGTTAATCTTCTTTAACTAATCTCCTTATAAAAATCCAACAATTGCTGAGCCAAAGCTTTATTTGTATATTGTTCCATTGCCCGTTGATAGCCCAACTCAGCCAGATTATCTCTTAATTCAGATTCTTCCATCAACTGCAACAAACAACTTCGCAAAGCTTCCACATTACCCTCCGGAAAAACTAAACCAGCATCTTTAATCACATGGGGAATCTCGCCAGAATCGGAACCAATAACCGGCACTCTGCAAGCCATTGCTTCAATTAACACGTGACCAAACTGTTCTTTCCACCCCGCTGCCGTCAGAGTTTTAAACTTATAAGTTGTTTCGGAAGGCAGCACTAAAGTATCCATCAAATTGATATAGCAAGGTACTTCATCGTGGGGAACGCTTTCTACCCAAATTAATTTATCTTTTATTCCCTTCTCTGCTGCAAGTTCCATTAACTTGGATTGCAACGGGCCGCGACCCAATAACAGCAATTTCCACGGCTTTTCAGGTAGACCAGCCAGTGCTGATACCAGCGTCAGCAATCCTTTTTCCTCAACAAATCGCCCCACAAACCCGACCACGAAATCAGTTGAATTTATCCCCAATTTTGCCGCTAATTCTGGTTGCCGTTGGGGTTTAAACCGAATTTCATCAACACCGAGTTGCGGCATAACTTTCATCGGGCCATTGTAGCCGCGCTGGCGCAAAATATCAGCCCCATCTTTATTTCCCACTACAATTCCGTGAGTATTGCTCAGGTTATAAGCTTCCAGAACAGAAACGGGAAACTTTAATTCATAAGGCAAATTCCACCAAGTAAAAAATACATTCTTTGCCTTCAATCCCAGAAGCTGATTCAGGAAAATAAATTGAGCATAAGCTAGAGCCTTAGAACCCTGTTCAACCTGAATAATATCAGGACGAAATCGGCGCAACAGGGAAATCAGATCGGCACCAAAAGTAAGCAATCCTTGATTGTTTTGACTAAAATTAGAAACAGGCACAACTTGAAACGAGCCTTCCTGTAGAAATTGCGTTTCAATCGTTTTATTTTGAACCCCACCGGGTTGCCAGCGGCGAGGCGCAACGACGGTGACTTCAATTCCCGGTTCCAGATTAGCTAAAGCCCGTAGCTTTTCGCGATTGAGGTCAACAATATAGGTGTGGCTAGCAACTAAAACTTTCATAATTTTGGTAATTGGTAATTGG
>DNGJ01000541.1 GCA_003486305.1 Cyanobacteria bacterium UBA11371 | reverse complement strand
ACGCTGCCGCTATTGCATTCCTTCGCCGTACCTCATACGGCTGCAATCCGCTATAACATCTTTGCGATTAACCAAAAGCGATCTACGCCTTGCCCCTACTTATGCCTTATAAACAAAGCGGGTTTCTTTGAGAAACCCGCTTTGTTTTGTATTTAAAACTACGTAGCTTCAGGGGCAAAGGGGAATTTGAATGTACATTCTCCTATACTCACCTGCTCCCACAGGCGAGACGCCTGTGCTACCCTGCTCGCCTGTCTTCAGGGATATTACTTAGGCAAATGGTATTATTGGATTCTGGGGCAGGGGAAGGCGACTAAATAACCGCCAGCTTCGACGATAAAGTCATCGAAGTCGTTGTCTTTTCCGGGTCGAGGGAGTCCGGTATCGTCCCAGTTGATGCGGACGCCTTTGCGATCGCCTACAACCCCATCCGACAACCCACCTACGGTGCGGGTAGACCCTGGGGTCGATCCGTTACCCATTTGCTCTAATCTGGTCGAATAGAGGGTGGTTCTCAAGTTGCCGCTGCGGGGGTCAATTACTTTGAGGTAAAAAGCATAAGGCGTATTCGCTTGAAACGTAAATCGCCGCACGGGTTGCGGTACGGAGTTACCGGGTGTGCCTAAAAAATCCCTCTCGGTGCCGGTATCGTTAACGCCCCTGGAAACGCGGTCGAGATCCGATACGTCGTTAAAGTCGTCGAAGGGTTTGGTTTCAGCAATTAAATCCGTGGTTTCACCAGTGTTTAAATTGACAACGCCAAAAGTTGACTGGTAGTAACCGTGGGATTCTCTGAATTCAAATTCGACGACTGTTTCTTCGTCGAAGCGGACGCCTTGAGTTGCCGGTGGGGGGTTTTGGGCTTTCACGGGCATCGAGAAGGCAAATAATAAGCCAGTTGCACTCAATGAAGCGATCGCTGCTAAACGAATTGCTCCCATTCGCAATTTTTCCATCTTAGCTTCTCCTCACTATGGGATTGGTAACTATCGCAAATCTACCAAGTCCGAAACCCTGGACTACCACCCGCTCTTGCGGCTGCGTCTAATTGGCTTCTCAAGCTGACGGCTTCCTGTCTCAACTCGTTCAATCGCTGACAAGCTACCGGAAATTCTGCATCGGTACTTTGTGGGTTGCGTAAAAACTGACGTGGCCCCCTAGTACCGCCTTGCTGTGCCGCCAAAACTGCCGCATCGCAGGCTTTAAAAGCTTGATCTGCTTCTTGGTTTAAACGTCTGGCACGTTCTACCAATTGAGGATCTATCCCGCTACCGCCGCGATCGAAAATCGGGGCGGTGTTGTTCCAAACATTGGTTCCCGATATATCGGGGAAGCTACCGTCTGCCTTAGCAGCGGTGGCAAAAGATACAACCGCTCCCAGGCAAAGCGAGGAAATCAATGTCAAGCGCAGACTTTTTAGTTTTCTGTGTTTTTGCATTGTTACACTCCCCTACTTAAAACCTAAATGAAAATCCAGTACCCAATACAAATCGCGGTTCGTCGCCTGCACCTAAGATATCGCGCACGGCGGGAGTAATCACCCAAGGAAAGTTTCTCACGGGTGCGATCGAAAGTCCTGCTGCTAAGTCTACGCCTGTCCATTCGACGATCGCACTCACGGGTTGTGCAACGCGAATGGCAACATTCCCAAATATGTTGGCGTTGTTTTCTTTGGCATCAATCGCCCCGTTTGAGCGAAACTGTCCATCGCCCACGCCGACGGTGAGAGCAATCCGGCTTAAAGGCTGGCGCACCGATTGTCGCGTCCGAATAATGCCGGTAATCACCCCATAGCGGGAATGTTCGTAGTCATTGCGACCGAGATTGATAAACCCGTTGTAGCCTACTGCCATTCCTACATCGCCAAATCGACGATGCAATTTGGCGTTTAAACCACCATCGGGAAAGTCTTCATTAAAATCATCGAACACGTAGGATAATTCCAACCCCAGGGCTGTATCTGCATTGCCTAAACCAAGACCAACGCCAAACGCCCCGTTATTGTCGTCGTCGTTATGTTCGCGCGTAGAAGCCTGATAAGTACCGCTGACAAATAAAGTGTTTCTATCGGCTCCAAATCCCACGGGGATGTAGATGCTTAATCCGGGGGAAGATTCAAATTCATCCGCTACTTCGGGAATTTGCAGTGGGGGAATCGGTTCGGGACGAGGGCAGTTAGCGGGTGCTTGTGCAACTCGAGATCCCGGCGATGAAGCTTGTGCAAAGCAGTTAGCTGGGTCAATCGCTGGTTCTCGATTTGCCTGCAACTCCTGCAACCCGGTGGCGTCGGTACTCGATGCTTGGGAAATAAAGTTCGTTTTATGGATTACAAGAGCTTCTGTTGTTTCTTTTAACTGGGCAGATAGCTGGTTTGATTGTTGTGCTGTCTGAGTTTCCTCGCCCGCCATCAATAGTGGGGAAGTCGAGTTGCTCTCAATCGGACTGGCTTTGGCATTGAGAGTACCAGCCATCAAAGCAGCTACGGTACAAATGGCAAGAGTAGGTAAGCGCATGAAAATATAACCTCACGAAACTCACACCTATGAAGTCAGGAATTAATTTACTTAGATATTAACCGCTATCGGCGATAATTGTCGCTATCTTAAGAGCTATTCGCGATTAAAGCCGAATCAGCCGTGTTTTTACGTAATGATGCTAAATTTCAGCTACCCTGATGTTTGCTTGATTTGGCAGCGGCAGTTATGGAGAACAAACGCACCCATTTAGAATAATTAGACGACGTATTTGTCAATACAGTTCCCCAAATCTCATACAACTAAGGGTCAATCAGCTGCTTGGGCGGGTTTCTACCCCCAGAGCGATAAAGTGAATTTGAGCGATTGTTAGCCTGTGGATGTAGATTGAGCGTGCCAATAGAATGCACCGAATGGGATGACCATCGGTGCTTAAACCTTGGATGCGTTTGCGATCGCATTCGCTAGGAGAATTTTATGCAAACTAATGAAAGACTACAGCCACCGCAACACCAAGATAGTCAACCGGGTATCGAATCCGAAATGACGCCGCAACCGATTGTAGACGACCCAAAATATAAGGGTTGCAATAAATTACGCGATAAAGTGGCGCTGATTACTGGCGGCGATAGCGGCATCGGTCGTGCGGTGGCGATCGCATACGCTAAAGAAGGCGCTGATGTCGCAATCGTGTATCTAAACGAACACGAGGACGCCGAAAAAACCAAACAAATGGTCGAACAATACGGACGCAAGTGCCTCTGTATCCCAGGTGACATCGGCGACGAAAAGTTCTGCCAAGAATCGGTACAAAAGACGGTTCAAGAATTCGGTAAACTCGATATTCTGATCAATAACGCCGCCGAACAACATCCGCAACCAAGTATCGAAGATATCACTGCCGAACAGTTAGAGCGGACTTTCCGTACCAACATTTTCGGCATGTTCTTCCTCACCAAAGCCGCACTCAAACACTTAAAAGAAGGGAGTGCGATTATTAACACGACTTCGGTAACCGCTTATAAGGGAAATCAACAACTGTTGGATTATTCTTCCACCAAAGGAGCAATCGTGGCATTTACGCGATCGCTTTCCCAATCTTTGGCAGAAAAGAAGATTCGCGTCAACGGCGTCGCACCGGGGCCGATTTGGACACCTTTAATCCCCTCTACCTTCTCAGAAGATAAAGTTGAAAGCTTTGGCGCTCAAGTGCCAATGGGACGCGCCGGACAACCCGTAGAAGTTGCGCCTAGCTATGTATTTTTGGCCTCGGATGACTCTTCTTATATGTCCGGTCAAATTTTACATCCCAACGGCGGCGAAGTTGTCAACGCATAAAGTTTCACTTGCACCGATTGCTAATTGCCTGTAAGGGCGTTCGCGCAGCTAGCCCTTGGCATTAGCAAATGCGATGAAATATTTCAAATTTACCGACAAGATAACAGCGCAAATGCGATAGCCCCTACTGCTAATTGCTAATTGCTAATTGCTAATTGCTAATTGCTAATTGGTGATGCAGCATTTTTCCTGACGCTAGCGATTAGCGATTAGCCATTATCTTCTGGTTGTTTAAAAAATATTTATTGATCGCCCGTTTTAACGGGTTTTAGCTGTAGAGAAGTTACATGTAACGTCTGTACAGCCAGAAATTTATTTCTGAGCTTATTTCTCCTCGTAGCTCGATCCATCAGGCATGATAGCCCCACTCAAATCGGCTCCGCTCAAATCAGCGCCAGTTAAATTAGCACCTGTTAAATTAGCCCCACTTAAATTAGTTTCACTTAAATTAGCGCCGCTTAAATTAGTCCACATTAAATTAGCTTGAGTTAGGTTACATCGAAATAAATTCGCCCCGCTCAAATTGACTCCACAAAGCTGAAACCCACTCAAATCTGTTTCTGGCAGCGATATTCCCGGGCAAATTAAATAAGCTTCAAAGTTGGTTAGATCGAAACCTTCAGGAAATTTAGTCTTTTCGTTATAAATAATTTTTTGAAAATTAGCCTCGCAAATATTTGCATCGCTCAGGTCGGCTTCAAATAATTGGCTGCCGCTGAGGTTTGTTTGATTTAAATTTGCTCCATTCAAATATGCTCCGCGCAAGTCAGCAAAAAATAAATTAGCTTGGCTCAATTCTGCGCCAATTAAATCAGTCCCTATCAAGTCAGCAAAACTCAAATTCGCACCCCTGAGATCGGCAGCAGTCAAGTCAGCTAAACTTAAATTGGCTCCGCTTAAGTCAGTCCCAAGTAAATCTGCTCCGCTTAAATCCGCTTTACGCAAGTCGGCTTCGCTCAAATCGGCTTCTCCCAGAAATGCTTGGCTCAAAATCGCCCTTGCTAAATTGCTTCGCCTTAAAATCGCCTTCTCTAAGTTCGCCTGACTCAAATCTATTCCGCTTAGATTCACCTCGCTTAAGGTGACCCCACTCAGGTCGGATAGATAAAACTCTCTCTCTCCAGCTTCATACAGGCTCAAGAGTTCATCAGTATTCATATCGTTTCCTTTAGGATGTTCTAGAGATAACCCTGTTTTAACAGTTAACCCTTAAACCCGACAAATGCCGCTGATTTTATGGTATTGCTAGGATAAAGTCAAGTAGTTTATGAGTCTAGAAATTTCTTTAATTAATTTAAATAAATATTCTCTCGCGCTAAAGAAACCCGGTTTCTTAAATAATACCTTCGCCAAAATCCGGCACCCTTAAGGATGCCGCTACACAAATAAAGGCTGCCTACGCAGCCTGTAAGAATTTCAGCCCACGCAGGTGGGCTTGGTTTATGTAGCCACACCATGCGCGGGTGTGGGCGTTTCAGAAAATTGGCGAAGGTATTATTAAAGAAACCGGGTTTCCGATTAAACAAGGGTGGCAACCATGTCTTGCTGAAGCTTGGTTTTTGTTTGCTGGAACTCTTGGGCAAGTTGCTGCAATTCTTTTTTCTTCATGCACTGACTGACTGTAGGTAGCAGTTCGTTTTCTTCTTCTTGCACGTGATGCTCAACAGCTTCTTTTAGTTTCTTAATTTTGGATTTAAACTGTGAGGAGTCGGGGTCGAGAGATTTAATTTCCTCTAGCAGTTCTTTGGCTGTAACATGCTCCTCTTCAGCTTCTTCAACGAATTGATTTGTTTCTTCGTATTCGCGCATGGCTGGGTAGAGGACTAACTCTTCGGTTTGAGCGTGCAAGTTAAGCACTTGGTAGATTTGCTCAAAGTACTCGTAGCGTTGGGTAGGGTCATCTGCACTTTCAATCGCTGAGAAAAGTTCTTCAGCTTGGCGATGATCGGCTTTGATTAATTCAAAAACGTCCATTTTGTTGCACCTTGAATATTATGTACGCTGGTATCGGCATCGCGCGGGGGGCAGGTTTATCAATACAATTCGCTTTCGCTCAAATGTGGAGGGTATTACCCGCCCCTACAAAACTATTCACCATCGGGGTAGGGGCGGGTTTTACGAGTCATATGATGTCCGCGCTCATTGCCCATAATAAAAAAACCGGCATCTGACGATATCTCGGACAAACAATGGACGTTAATCGTGCCGTGTCCCGGCTTCTAATTATGGGTAATCTTAAGGACATGATATCAGAAACCGGGTTTCTTGTTAGATCTCTTTCCTGGGTCAAGAATTTTTTACAGAAACCCGGTTTCTTGCCAAACAATGTTTGGTAAAAACGCGCCCCTAGAAGTCTAATTAGAGAAAAGCGGGTTTAGCTGCTTAACCAACTATTTGGTAGAGACACCCATGAATAAAACCCGCTGGGAAAACACAACTTTTATTGGAGCGATTCTACTTCATGGCTGCTGCCATTTCGTCTTGAATTTTGCTCTTAGCTGCTTTGAATTCGGTAGACAATTGCTCGCGTTCCTCTGCGCTCAAGTTGTTACCAATTGCGGCAAACATAGTGCTTTCTTCTTGACGGATGTGATCGCCAACTACGTCCATCAATTGCTTCACTTTGTCTTTGAATTCAGGCGCAGAAGGACTCATCGATTTGATTTCGTCGAGCATTTGCTTCATTTCGGCTTGCTCGTCGTACAATTCTTGAGTGTTGTCGTCGCCGTAGAAACCGCGAACTTTGGGGTAAACGACTTGTTCTTCTGCGATCGCATG
>DNGJ01000248.1 GCA_003486305.1 Cyanobacteria bacterium UBA11371 | reverse complement strand
AATTTTGGAGTGTTTTTTCCTTAAGGACGCCGAAAGGCGGCGAAAAGGCTCTATTGGAGAATTCCTTATTATGACGAGTAGTTACAGCGCCGACGACATTCAAGTTCTAGAAAATCTTGAACACGTTCGGAAACGTCCGGGAATGTACATTGGCTCTACTGGGCCAAGAGGACTCCACCATCTAGTTTACGAGGTAGTGGACAATTCGATCGATGAGGCGCTGGCTGGCTACTGCACCCACATCGAAGTTGATCTCAACGCCGATGGTTCGGTAACGGTAACCGATGACGGGCGGGGCATCCCTACAGATATTCATCCCCGCACGGGCAAATCGGCACTGGAAACGGTGTTGACGATTCTGGGTGCAGGCGGTAAGTTTGGGGGCGGCGGCTATAAGGTTTCCGGAGGGCTGCACGGTGTAGGCGTTTCGGTGGTAAATGCCCTCTCGGAATCGGTAGAAGTTACCGTTTGGCGGGATAAGAAGGTTCACAAGCAGCGCTACGAAAGGGGCAAGCCAGTTACGGATTTACAAGTTAAGCCGATTAAAGAAGCCCGCACGGGGACATCGGTAACCTTTGTTCCCGATGGGGAAATCTTTACCACGGGTACAGAATTCGATTATACGATTTTGGCAGGACGCCTGCGGGAGTTGGCTTTCCTCAATGCTGGGGTCAAAATTACATTTACCGATCACCGCACCGAATTGCTCAAAAGCAATACCCCCAAAGTCGAAATCTACGAGTACAAAGGCGGGATTCGGGAATACGTTGCTTACATGAATCGGGAAAAGCAACAGCTGCATGAGGAAATTATCTACGTACAGGGAGAACGCAACAACGTTCAGGTGGAAGTGGCGTTGCAGTGGTGTTCCGATGCTTATACGGATAATTTATTGGGTTTTGCCAATAACATCCGTACCGTGGATGGCGGCACGCACCTGGAAGGGTTGAAGGCAGTACTGACGCGGACATTGAATGCGATCGCGCGCAAGCGCAATAAAATTAAAGAATCCGAAGCCAACCTCGGCGGCGAAAACGTCCGCGAAGGCTTAACCGGCGTCATTTCCGTCAAAGTCCCCAACCCAGAATTTGAAGGTCAAACCAAAACCAAACTCGGCAACACCGAAGTTCGCGGTATCGTTGACTCTCTAGTAGGCGAAATTCTCACCGAATACTTAGACTTTCACCCAGCAGTAGCAGACGCCATCATCGAAAAAGCAGTTCAGGCATTTAAAGCCGCCGAAGCTGCCCGTCGCGCCAGGGATTTAGTCCGCCGCAAATCCGTCTTAGAATCCTCCCCTTTACCCGGTAAATTAGCCGATTGCAGCACCCGCGATCCCTCTGAATCCGAGATATTTCTAGTAGAAGGCGACTCCGCGGGGGGCTGTTGGATCAGTTCTACTTATATATTACTTGCTGATGGTTCAGAAAAAACTATCAAAGAGATAGTTGACGAACAAGCAGAAGGGAAAGAACACTTTTGCTACACCATGCGCGAGAGTGGAAACATCGGTATCGAGCGGATTATTAACGCTCGGATGACCAAGGCAAATGCTGAAGTAATAAAGCTGACATTAGATAACGGGGAAACTCTGGTCTGTACCCCAGACCACCCCTTCATGTTGCGGGATGGCAGCTATAAAGCAGCAGCATTGCTAACCCCAGACGATTCGTTGATGCCAATTCACCGCCAGATTTCCAAAAAAGATAAAAATGGCTGGGGACTTGAGGGTTACGAAATGGTTTTGAATCCCCTGAATGATAAGTGGATTTACACTCATCTTTTGGCGGATTTTTATAACCTCAAACATGGAGTTTATCAGGCATCGGATGGCAATCATCGCCATCACGTTGACTTCAATAAACGCAACAACAATCCGACAAATATTCAGCGACTTCCGGCGGAAGAACATTTAGCACTGCATCGGGCGCATATAGAGAAAACCTTGCACCGACCTGATGTAAAAGAAAAGAGTCGCCAAGTTCACATGAGCGAAGAATTTCGCACCATGATGAGCGAACGGATGCAACAGCCGGAAACGCGACAAATTCTATCAGAACAGGCGAAAGCTCAATGGCAAGATGAAGAGTACAAAGCTTACATGACTCAAAAGTGGCGGGAGTTTTACGAGAGTAACGAAGCTTATCGTCAGCAAAATCAGGAACTATTGGACAAAGCGCAGCAAGAGTATTGGAGCGATGAAGCGAATCGTTTAGCACAAGCTGAACGGGTGCGGAATTACTTTACCAATAATCCGGAAATGCGAGAGGCTTATTCAATTGCGGCTAAGCAGCAATGGGAAGATGAGGATTTGTTGGCATGGCGACGGGAAAAGACAAAGGAACAATGGAGGTCGTATGAATTCCGCGTCAAGCGGAGGGAAGCGTTAGACAAAACCTACTATCGCAAGACGATTGAAGCGTTGAAGAAAGTAGAAATTTCTGGTCACGGCTATCTGGATTTGGAACTTTATCAATGCTACCGTCGCCGCCTGCGGGATAAGTCATTGTTGACATTTGAAACTTTTTGCGATCGCTACTTTTACGGCGACGTCGCCGCAGCGAAGCGCGCTGTCAAGAATTACAATCACCGCGTGGTTAAAATCGAACCCGTAGAAGAGCGCTACGACGTTTACGACATCGAAGTTCCTAACAGCCACAACTTCGCTTTGGCAAGTGGGATATTCGTCCACAATAGCGCCAAACAAGGACGCGATCGCCGTTTCCAAGCCATCCTCCCCTTGCGCGGTAAAATCCTGAACATCGAGAAAACCGACGACGCCAAAATCTACAAAAATAACGAAATTCAATCGTTAATTACAGCACTGGGATTGGGCGTCAAAGGTGAAGAATTCGATGCATCTGGGCTACGCTATCATCGCATAGTCGTAATGACTGATGCTGATGTTGATGGGGCGCACATCCGTACCTTGTTGTTAACTTTCTTCTATCGGTATCAACGGGCGCTGATCGACCAAGGTTACATTTATATCGCCTGTCCTCCGCTGTATAAATTAGAACGCGGTCGCTCTCATTACTACTGCTATAGCGATCGCGAACTGCAAAACCAGCTGCGCGAATTCCCTCCCAATGCCAACTACACCATCCAGCGGTTCAAAGGATTGGGTGAAATGATGCCAGCACAGTTGTGGGAAACCACAATGAACCCGGAAACGCGCACCCTCAAGCAAGTCGAGATCGAAGATGCTGCCGAAGCCGATCGAATCTTTACGATATTGATGGGCGACAGAGTGCAACCCCGTCGCGAATTCATCGAAACCTATGGCCCCAAACTCAACCTCACCGATCTAGATATCTAAACTTTGAGCTTAGATTTATAGCTTTGCCCCTCTCCGCGTCGGCGAGGGGTTTTTTAGTCATGAATAATCCATTAGATAGATGTAAAATCCTTTTACAAAGTAGCAAAATAAATAAACGGAGATTCAAATTGAATATAGATTTTCAATTTTTCTAACAACATTTTACTTGTTTTTCCAGTAAATCAACGCTAGAAAAACAACTTTGGCTAAGCGTTATGAGGGGTGTAAAATATTTTGTACTTGCTCGGAACATTTGAGCGATCGCAGCGCCTAACATTCTACTGAAAAAAGCATCGAAAAAAAGTAGAAAGTTTCAATTCGCTCCTGTATTTCACCGATCTACGATCTATATTCCACCTGATTCTCTTCAAATCTTTTGCGTGGAGATGAATGGATGTGAAGAATGTAGCGCCTCGTGAGTTGCTGCGCCAGAGTAAAATTGCAGCAACTCTTCTAAGTATTCTCAGCATTGCTCTCGTAGCCTGTTCGCCCAACTCGCAAGAGAATAGAACAACAAATCGAGTAACGGGTAATCAAAATTCTGAATTAAAATCGGTTTCTGTCACGCTTGGCGATCTCAGCAATCCATTCTTTGTCCTCATGGGTCGGGGTGCAGAACAAGAGGCTAAACGGTTAGGTGGCGATCGCGTCAGAACCACTATCGTTTCCAGTGGGTACGACCTCAATCAACAATTCAACCAAATTGAAAACTTTATTGCCGCCAACACCAGCATGATTATCATCAATGCGGCAGATAGTGAGGGGATTGCCCCAGCGGTTGAAAAAGCAAAGCTGGCAGGAATTCCGGTCATTGCTGTAGACACTGGGGCAGGGGGAGGAGTGGATGCCACAATTACCTCGAACAATTTGCAAGCTGGACAGCTTAGCTGTCAGTTCATTGCAGATCGCCTCAAGGGCAAAGGGAATGTAGTGATTATCAATGGCCCTCCTGTTAACTCAGTAGTTGAGCGGGTGGCTGGCTGCGAGCAGGTATTGTCTAAATATCCCGGTATCAAGATTCTTTCCAAAGATCAGAATGCCGAGGGGAGTCGAGATGGGGGATTGCGGGTGATGAGCGATTTGCTGACCTCCTTCCCCAAAATCGATGCCGTGTTTGCGATTAACGATCCATCCGGTGTGGGGGCTGAGTTAGCCGCAAAACAAGCAAAGCGCAATGAATTTTTCATTGTGGGAGTCGATGGCGCACCAGAGGCAAAAGAAGCGATCGCAGACCCCAATAGCTTATACGTCGCCACGGCAGCTCAAGACCCCTTGGGAATGACCAAAAAAGCAGTCCAAGTCGGCAACGATATTCTCAATGGCAAGAAGCCTAAGAATCCTACCATTCTGATTCCCGTCAAGCTAATTACGCGAGAAAACGTCAGCGAGTACAAAGCTTGGCAGTAAAAGAGATTTTAGATTTTAGATTGGTTACTTTGCGCTTTTTAACAGACGTAAGTAAGCAGTTAAAATCCGAAATCTAAAATCATCATGACTTATACCAATCTCCCTTGATAATGCTACAGCTCAACAGATAGACAAGAGTTGTAGGGGCGGGTTTTACCAATAACCTTTAACAAAAACAAACAATTAAAATAAACCCGCCCTCCCCATACGATGCCTAACCAAGCGTAGTTGATATAAGTCCTAAATCTGAAATTCAAATTTTAAGGAAAGTTGCCAATGACAACAGATATACAAGCCTCAATTCCAAATCCATCAACAGCAACACCTGTGTTGGAAATGCGAGGAATTAAGAAAACATTTCATGGAGTTCCCGCCCTCCAAAACGTCAATCTGACGATTTATCCAGGAGAGGTTCACGCCCTTATGGGGGAGAACGGAGCGGGCAAAAGTACGCTGATGAAAATACTCGCCGGAGCCTATATTGCCGATGAAGGTGAGATTCTCATTAACGGTCAAACCATCAGAATTACCAATCCGGCAGAGGCTCGTCAGGCGGGCATTACGCTGATTTATCAAGAGTTGAATGTTGCTCCTAATTTGACCGTTGCCGAAAACATGTTTATGGGTAGCGAATTAAGTCGGGGGCAGTTGCTAGACCGGGAAGGAATGTATCGGGAAGCGGAACGGGTACTGAAAATTTTAGGAGCCAATTTCGCACCAGAAGATATAGTTTCTAGTTTAGCGATCGCCGAACAACAACAAGTCGAAATCGCCCGCGCCCTCAAGGACAAAAGCCGCATTTTGGTGATGGACGAACCCACAGCAGCTTTGAGCGATCGCGAGACAGAGCGATTGTTTGAAGTAATTCGCCAACTGCGGAATGACGGCATCGCCATTATCTACATCAGCCATCGCATGGAAGAAGTATATGCTCTGGCAAATCGGGTCAGCGTGTTGCGCGACGGGCAATATATCGGCAGCTTAACCCGCGATCAACTTTCCCCAGATCGACTCGTACAGATGATGGTCGGTCGCCAGATGCAAGACTTCTACGAACATCAGCGCCAAACTCAACCGGGTGCATTCGTGCTGGAAGTGCGGAATTTGAGCGATGGACGCAAGGTGCAAGCGACCAATCTGGAATTGCGTGCTGGAGAAATTGTTGGTTTGGCTGGACTCGTTGGCGCAGGTCGCACCGAATTATCCCGACTCATTTTTGGTGCCGATCCAAAAGCCAGCGGAGAGGTATTTCTGAATGGTAAAAAATTAGACATTCGATCGCCCGGAGATGCGATCGCTGCCGGAATTGGCTACGTCCCAGAAGACCGCAAAGACCAAGGTTTATTTCTAGAAATGAGCGCTCGAAAGAATATCGCTCTCAACACGCTCGAGGAAGATGCCAAGGTCGGTGTAATTAACTGGAAAACGATAAACAGAATTGCCACAACAGCAGTTGAAAACTTTAACATCCGACTTGCCAACCTGGAAATTCGAGCCGTCGATCTTTCGGGTGGAAATCAGCAAAAGCTACTGCTGGCACGCTGGCTAGCGATTAAACCCAGAGTGCTGTTGCTCGATGAACCGACACGCGGGGTCGATATTGGGGCAAAAAGTGAAATTTATCGAATTATTAGCGATCTGGCGGCGCAAGGAGTTGCGATTTTGATGGTTTCCAGCGAACTGCCAGAAGTAGTTGGTTTGAGCGATCGCGTTTTAGTGATGCGAGAAGGACAGCTAGTGGGCGAACTCGGCGGTTCCACTGGCAGAGAAATTACCCAAGAAAACATTATGGCCTATGCCACAGGAGCCTGGGAGGTAGCTGCACTATGAGTCAAACCAAAGTCCGACCGAATAGGGAGAGCGAACTGGCTCAATCCCGGAAACGTCGAGGAGCTAGAGATTTTCTGCAAGTTGCAGGCATCTTGCCGATTCTAGTTTTGATCTGCATCCTATTTTCCATCCTTACTCCCAACTTCCCCACCCCAGGCAATGCAGTCAACATCTTGCGGCAGGCATCGATTAATATCGTGCTAGCAACCGGGATGACATTTGTGATTCTGACCGGCGGTATTGACCTTTCTGTTGGGTCAGTCTTGGGAGTTTCGGCTGTAGTTGCCGTGCTGGTATCCCTTATCCCCGCTTTAGGCTGGGCAGCCATCCCGGCGGCTTTGCTCGCAGGCTTGCTTTTAGGCTTAATTAATGGGGCGCTGATCGCCTTTTTAGATTTGCCTCCTTTTATCGTCACATTAGGTACGCTCACTGCCCTACGAGGTGCTGCTTATCTCGTTGCCAATGGCACAACGGTGATTAACCGTAACCTGAATTTTGCTTGGATTGGGAACGATTATTTAGGGCCGTTTCCTTGGCTAGTTGCGATCGCTTTACTGGCGGTATTAGCGAGTTGGTTCATTCTCCGACGAACGGTTCTAGGCGTGCAGATTTATGCCGTGGGTGGCAACCAGCGAGCTGCTAGACTGACAGGAATTAAGGTTAATCGCGTCCTGCTGTTTGTCTACGGTGTGAGCGGGCTGCTGGCGGGCTTAGCCGGAATTATGAGCGCCAGCCGACTCTACAGCGCCACGGGGATGTTAGGTAGCGGGTACGAACTCGATGCGATCGCCGCAGTCATTTTGGGTGGAACCAGTTTTACCGGAGGCATTGGCACCATTCCCGGAACGCTGCTGGGTGCATTGATTATCGCCGTCCTCAACAATGGCTTAACCCTGCTCAACATGTCTTATTTCTGGCAATTAGTCGTCAAAGGTTTAGTCATCATCGTAGCAGTCACCATCGATCGCCTCCGCCGCCGCAGAAATCGTTAGCGCCATAGATCAACAACCCGCCCCTACAACCAGTCGATTGCTTGCTGATTGAGGTAAAGCCTTTCGGCTTTGTTTGTGTAGGGGCACCCTTAAGGGTGCCGCTACACAAACAAGCCGTACCTCAAACAGCTGCAATCCGCTATAACCTTGAGGGGCGGGTTTTTCTCGTTTCAACGAAGCAATTTGCTTCCAACCTCCCGGTGACGCTATAGTGTTTGTAAAAAATCTTAATGAAAATTCTGCTCAAATCAGTCTAATGTAACGATTTAGGGGTTTTAACAAGACCGCGCCTGTCCCTACCTATACGCACTTTAGGTGGGGTAATTGTGGCCCGACGACGAAACGACCCCCGACCAACACCAACCGTCAGGTTGATGAGAAAGTGGGATGTTTGAGGAGTCGTCCTTCTCTGTTTTATAACGGCCTGTGGAAGACGGGCTGCTGCCTGGGTTCTCCCTTTGAGGAGATAAAGGTCGCAAGACCAGAGAGGCTGAGTAAGACTCAGACGAGATTTAGTTCTCGACTTGTGGCAACACAAGTACCTAACATAGCATCGGCCTATGAGACGGGAAAGCCCAACCAAGCTCCGCTATGGTTGGGGTACTTCACACCTTAGCCGCATAAACAGACTCCTCAGTAAACTTTAGGGACTGTAATTTAGCATGACTACTAATTTAGCCACCAAATTACGCGAAGGCACCAAAAAAGCCCATACAGCAGCAGAAAACGTTGGTTTTGTCAAGTGCTTTTTAAGAGGCGTTGTCGAAAAAAACTCATACCGGAAACTGGTAGCCAACCTCTACTTCGTGTATTCGGCGATTGAAGAAGAGATGGAACGGCACAAAAACCATCCGATTCTGTCCCATATTTACTTCAAAGAATTGAACCGGAAAAAGAGCTTAGAGCAAGATCTGAGCTACTACTACGGGTCAAACTGGCGCGAACAAGTGGCTCCCTCCCCAGCTGCGGAAGCTTACGTACAGCGTATTCGGGAAGTGTCCCAAAGCGAACCGGAACTGTTGATTGCCCAATCCTACACCCGTTACCTGGGTGACTTATCCGGCGGTCAAATCCTCAAAGGCATTGCTCAACGGGGGATGAACCTGAATGGGCAAGGCACCGCGTTCTACGAATTCCAAGATATTTCCGACGAAAAGGCGTTTAAGAATAAATATCGCCAAGCGCTCAACGATCTGCCGATTGATGAGACGAAGGCAAATCGCATCGTCGATGAAGCCAATGCCGCGTTTGCCATGAACATGAAGATGTTCAAAGAACTCGAAGGCAATCTGATCAAGGCTATTGGTTTGCTGCTTTACAACACCCTGACTCGCAAACGCAGCCAAGGCAGCACCGAACCCGATACGGATGCTGGATTGGCAACGGCTGAGTAAAATGCTAGTCGCATCTATTGGATTGGCGATCGCTAAATAACTGAAAATTGCACTTTTACAATCCTGAAAGCTGGGTGAAACGGAAAGCGTTTCCCTTTCATCAAGCTTTCAGGATTGTTGCCTTTTGTGGCAGCCCCGGCTGACTCAACCAGAAGAATCGAGTAAAATAGAGCCTTAAAGTTTTTGCTCAAAACCCAAGTACAATGCTGGCTTTGTCTAGGTTTAGTGGTAATTGCTCGCTTGTATTTTTAGGGGATCGGTGCTACTGATGCGATCGCCTCCGTAAGCACGATTGAATTACTGAAAGTTTACTGAAACTTTACCCAATCTTAAATAATCAATTAAATATTAATACGGTTAAATTTTTACCGCGATGAAAGTAAACTTAGATTATAAGTAACAACACCTTTGGCAGCACTTACGCAGAACTTCTATCAGCAGGCTTAGTTCTCATCTACCAAACGATAGAAGCCGCGCATAAAGTGTAATTTTGCGTAACGGTAACGGTAACGGTAACGGTAACTGCAAGCTTCAAACCATCGCGAGATCGCACCATCGTAATCTCACGCTTGTTTGAAAGCGTCTACCTATTTTTAAAGCTGACTGCGTAACAATACCTTGCTTTCCAATTGCTTGAGGTAAGGTGACGTTTGTCTAGCGTTAAAATTTCCACTAACTTATTGGGGTTTTTGTCAGAGCTTACTCGGTTGCCGTTGAGATTATTTTGGCACTCGGTAACACAGAAGAGTGTTTCTACTGCGAACGCTAAAAAATTATTATAGGTGCTTCTATCTGCAATCGATATCATCCCTTGCTCGACTAGAGAAGGCTTTGCAAAAGTTACGACAACCAACCCAGGAAACACAATCTTGTAGAAGCACAAGCGTTATGAACCTAGATTTAAACAGCCAAACAAGAGCAAATAATATTTTACATCCCTTGACAAGCAGCAGGAAAATTAAAGCATATACCTTTACAAAAATTGCTGAAACGAACGGCTTTTTTATTCAGTTTAGTTATATCGCTTCAATTAACAACAGAGGAGTTGTAGCTTTTCAAGCAGCAGCCTTGCTAAAAGGGGGAAGGGAGGCTATCTTTACCGGCGATGGTCGCGCGATCTTAAAAATTGCCGATACGGGCGGTTTTTTTAAGGGGTTTACCTCCGCCTCGATTAACGATGCTGGTGTTGTAGCTTTTGTGGCTAGCCTGAAAACAGGTGGCAAAGGTATTTTTACAGGGGATGGTCGCGGTCTTACCCAGATTGCGGATACCAAAGACCGCTTTTGCTGGTTTTCGGGTACTCCCTCGATTAACAATGGCTCTTTTGTCGCATTTTGGGCTGCCTTGGAAGATGGAGGCGAAGGTATTTTTACAGGGAATGGTCGCGATCTGACCAAGATTGCCGATACGAAAGATTATTTTACTGCTTTAGCTTCCCCCTCGATTAACGACCAAGGAAATGTAGCATTTCGCGCCGCCAGGGAACAAGGCGGTTATGGTATCTTCAAAGGAAATGGAGATGGGATCTTAAAAATTGCAGATACCAAAAACTCGTTTAGTTGGTTCGCCCATCCCTGCATCAACAACGTTGGAAGCGTCACGTTTTTAGCTTATCCAACCCAAGGCGGCTATGGCATCTTCAAACGAAATGGTGGCAAAATTACCAACATTGCCCATACCAGCGGTTGCTTTAGCCAATTCGCCTCCCCCGCGCTGAATGACAGCGGTGCGATCGCTTTTCGGGCTAACCTAAACGGCAGCGATGAAGGCATCTTTATTGCAACGGGTTCAACTGCTAAGAAAGTTATCGCAGTTGGAGATTACTTATTCGGTTCCAAGGTTACCAGTTTGGTATTTTCGCCAGGGGGATTCAACAATGCTGGGCAAATTGCATTTTATGCCCGCTTGGCTAATGGGACTAGCGGTATTTTCCGTGCCGATCCAGTAGTATCTGCTACACCAATTACGCCAGAAAGGCCATTTTTTCGGCGGCGATCGCTAACCGCTAATTGCTGATTTATTTCTTCTAACAATTAGCAATTAGCGATGAGCAATTAGCCAAACCTATAGTGCTTTCTAACGTCCCGATTTATCTTCCAAGTGCAGGACATGCGGGCGGGGAAGGTTACCAAATCACCTTTACCCATTTGGACGGGTTCTCCGCCCACTGGCGTTACGATTACGTCTCCTTCTAAGAAATAGCAAGTTTCTTCATCATCATAAGTCCAGGGAAATTCTGAAACTTCTTTCGTCCAGATAGGCCATTTGGAGACACCTAGTCGATCGAGACGTTCTTGACTTGCTTGACGTTCGATTTTAATTGCCGTTGTTTGTTTCGTTTCCATTGACTATTTTCTCTAGGCTAACTTTAACTCTCAAGTAAACCGGGGCACACTTTCAAGAGATTATCACCTTTGTTTCTTCGTGGATCTCTTTCCTTGCTCAAGGATTAATCAATAGAAGCCCGGTTTCTGGATACGGATTGATTTGTAAAACCCGTCCCTACTCTCGTCAAAAATTCTACACTAGCATAACCAAGGTGATAGCCTCGTTTTCGATTACAAGTAAGGCGTCACATCTTCCTTGCACTCATCAGCAAGATAAGATAAAGCGCGGAAGCGCAAACCTACTAATTGCTCGTACAAAGGATTAATTTTACACATGGGAGGAATGTGGACAATTTTTTTGCCAAATAACACAATATCTCGTTCAAACGGACACTGAGATGGAATCAGCTTGCACAAGAATCGCGCCATGTAAGGGGTATCGATTTCCATTTCATCTAACCACTTACGCATCGGCTGCAATACATCGACTTGTGCCGATAAAG
>DNGJ01000216.1 GCA_003486305.1 Cyanobacteria bacterium UBA11371 | reverse complement strand
CCGCTTTGTTGGAAACTGTCAAAACCTACGCGGCTAAAACCGGGGAAACCGCCGAAATACTCAAAGCTACTGACGCGGTGCGGGGCAATATTTATACCGCCGTCAGTCACGGTTTAGAAGCGGCGACTATCCTGGAGGAAGAGGGAAGCGTCAGGGGGGCGGCTAAAGCTTTGGGCAAATTGCAGCAGGTGTATGGGTTTTTGGATGCGGCGGAAAAAGAAGCACCCCAAGATCCAGAACTGAATTTAATCAAAGGGTGGATGGATTTGCTGATTGCAGTCAATTTACCATTTTCCGACCCGACGGGTGCGATCGCGCGCCTAGAAAAAGCTAGTCCCTCCTATCTGGCAGATCGAGGCATTGCCGTCGGTTACCGCGATCTGAAAAACTATGACGAGGCGCTCAAACATGTCGATCGCGCCTTACAAGCAGCGCCAAACAATGGAGAGTTACACTATCTAAAAGCCCAAATTTTAGTTAGGCAGGCAGAGAAAAATAAACTTCCAGATTGGCGCAATGCTGCTAAAGCTTCTTTCCAGACAGCTTTGACCAAACCCGAACGATTACCCAAGGCTTTAGCCGCCCAGATTTTCTTCGAGCATTGCAGAAATCTAAGGCGCATCGATAATAAAGAGCGCAATTGCGACGGGATGCGCGATCAAATTAGAGATGCTAATTCTCGATGGGGGCCTACCGCAAGCCTTTTACCTGGATTAGATTAGAGGGTCAGCACCCCCGGCTGAAGCACGGGGGCTTCATGCCTCCGGCAACAGAATAGCTGACCAGCCTTAGTCTCATGACTACGTTCAGAGCAAGAGTTTCAGTTCCTACCTTGGAATGCGTAGCTAGACCTGAGCTTCTAGAACCAAAACGTTAAACATCTCTAAGGGGTTAAGGAAGTGCGTTTTGGATGCGTACCGACTCTGAACATTGGCGAAGCTAACGTTACGAGAAATCAGGAGAGACACAACAATGTCTAATTTTGTTCTAGTTCTAGATACCAACCGTAAACCACTCAACCCCTGCACGCCGGGAGTTGCTAGAAGTTTACTCAAGTCAGGGAAAGCAAAGGTATTTCGACGATTTCCCTTTACGATTGTTTTGAATAAAGCTGTTGATGATAACCCCCAACCAATGGAACTTAAGCTAGACCCTGGTGCAAAAACCACAGGGATAGCCTTACTTCAAGGAGAAAAAGTTGTTTTTGGTGCTGAACTTATCCATCGCGGACAACAGATTAAGGATGCTCTTGAGTCACGTAGAGCATTAAGAAGGGGGCGGCGTAACCGTAAAACCAGATATCGCAAGCCTCGTTTTCTTAACCGTACTCGTCAGTCGGGTTGGTTGGCTCCCAGTCTTGGGCATCGGGTTGAAACAATCTTGACTTGGGTTAATCGATTGCGTCGCTCTGCTCCAATCGCAGGCATTTCTCAGGAGCTGGTTCGATTTGATTTACAACAAATGGACAACCCAGAAATATCAGGTATTGAGTATCAAAAAGGCACATTATTTGGTTATGAAGTGCGCGAGTATTTACTCAATAATAAAAAATGGGAGCGAAAATGCGCCTACTGTGGGACTGAAAATGTGCCAATACAAATCGATCATATTCACCCCAAATCCCAGGGGGGAACAAACAGAGTTTCCAACTTATGCCTAGCCTGCGAACCATGCAACATCAAGAAAGGAACTCAAAGCATTGAGGTATTTCTAAAGAAAAAGCCTGTTGTCTTAAAGCAAATTTTGGCTCAAGTTAAGCGTCCATTAAAAGATGCAGCAGCAGTCAATATAACTCGCTGGACATTGTTTAAGAGGCTCAAACAAACTGGCTTGTCTGTTGAGACGGGTAGTGGTGGTCAAACCAAGTATAACCGATGTCGCTTGGAGTTACCGAAGCAGCACTATATTGATGCGGCTTGTGTTGGGAAAGTTGAGCAGTTAACAATTTTAACTCAACAACCACTACTAATCAAAGCTACGGGGCATGGTACTCGTCAGATGTGTGGCACGAATAAGTACGGCTTTCCCTTTCGTCATCGCTCTAGAACTCAAATCCATAAAGAGTTTCAGACGGGAGACATTGTTAAAGCTATTGTCACCAGTGGCAAGAAAGTTGGCACTTATATTGGGCGCATTTTATGCCGAGCAACTGGCAGTTTCGATATTGTAACCAAATCAGTACGAGTAGCTGGTATTAGCTACAAATATTGCAAGTCAATTCACAGAAAGGACGGTTATAGTTATGCTTTTTGAATTTTTACAGCGGTTAAAACCGCTCGCGTCGTATTTCATCCCCCACTTAAAAGATGGGGGCTTCCATATTCCCGGAGATTTAAGGTGAATCACTATGCAAGTACAGTTCCGCGAATTTAATCCGTTTGACCTCTGGATTTGGATCGAGTTCGATATGGTTCCCTCCAAGGCAGAAAAACAGTACCTTGAAGAAGTCTTCGATTCCTGGTTTTACTTAGGCAAGCTGGGGGCATTCAACGCGGAAAATCTCCAGGTTCAAGATACAGGTTTAGATATCAGTTACATGGAGTACGACGACGATGCAGCCGATAATACCTTAATGGCACTGATGCACAATATGAGCGATTTTGAGTATCAGGGGACTTGGGGGCGTTGCTGGTTTGACTTGGGCACCAGCGATGCGATCGCTATCGATATCCTAATCAACGCTCTCAAACAACTGAGCAAAGAATACGTCACAATTAAGCAACTATTTGTTGGCGGTGAAAATGAGTCCTGGCCCGTTGAAGCGCGACGCGAAGCGAAGATTTATGACAACTAGCTTGTAAAAAATGGAAAACTATGGTAAAATAATGCTGCTTGCTTTGGGGCTAATTCGCTGGTGCGATCGCCTGTTCCGATCCGAAGGATACGACCCCATCAAACAGCAAACGTTTTATCGAGCATTGGGCGGCGGCGTTGATTTTGGCGAAACCAGTCACGCCGCCTTAGTGAGAGAATTTACTGAAGAAATTCAAGCTGAATTAACCAATATTCGCTATTTGGGCTGTTTGGAAAATTTGTTTGTCTACAACGGCCAGCCTGGTGATGAAATTATTCAACTTTACCACTGCGACTTTCCCGACTCTAAATTTTATCAACAGGAAAAATTAATTTATTTTACTGCCGGGGACGAGCAGCAAAAGGCGATGTGGGTAGAAGTTAAGCGCTTTACGTCTGGGGAATTAAAGCTAGAGCCAGAGGCATTTTTAGATTATGCCCTCAACTTGTCATAGCATAGAATAACCAGTATTTTTCTCATGTAGGGGCACGGCGCGATCGCTGGTTATCTACAAGAGCAAAGATATTTTAGATGCCGTGCCTCTACTGACTAACGGAATGTTTGAGTGAAGCTTATACTAAAGCAAATTAAACGGTTTCTGAAACGAATGATCGGGCAAGTTAAACGATTTTTGGGCATTAAAGACCAATCTCCTTCTCGTCCAACTCACAGAACTGTCAGTTGGGTACTTCCAGGAAAGTTAGCTGTAGGAGGGTTACCCCAACCCGGTGACGCCGAACAACTGCTAAAAGACAATGTCAAGGTTGTACTTTCCCTGTGTGCGGAATCAGAAGGAAGTTTGCCAGAGGATATTACCCAGAATTTTCAATGTTTGCGTCTGGTTTTACCGGATAGGTATTATACAACAAATCTAACCGCAGCGCAACTAGCACAAGCGGTGGATATTGTCCGCGAACATGTCGATAACGGCTTGCCCATATTTGTCCACTGCTTGGCAGGAGTTGAGCGATCGCCCACCGTTTGCATCGCCTACCTGTGTCGCTATCATAAACTCGAACTGTGGGAAGCGCTCAACTGGCTCAAACAAGTCCACCCTGGTTCGATGCCTTCCGCCTCCGAACTGCGCGCCATCCGTGAATATATCGAGTCAGCATAGTTTTTATCACATTCAGGCCAATAAGTCAAGGTATTAGATCGTACCCAGCCTGAAGTTATTTGAGCTAGTTTGAAGACCCAAGGCTTTAGCCTTAACGGGAGGAACTTTGGGTCTGTTGCTTTCTATCGAGTAGGCGATCGCGTTTCCCACTTTAGTTGCAAAAATTGCAGGTAAATATTGCAACTTTTGCATATATTTAGGAAGAAATGTAACAAAATTAGCGAAATAGCTCGCTATAGGCTTGTTATCTTCCCAAAGATAGATGATAGAACGGAAAGCAACAGCTGGTTGGAGATCAAACTTCCAGGGTCAATACCATGAAGACGAATAATTTAATGGCGGGAGTAGGGGCGAGTCTGTTGGCTAGCGAGTTGTTGAGCCTCCGAGATGCGCTGGGTCAAACGAGTATAAACCAAAGCTTGCCCGCCCAAGCTAACGAGGAAGCACTAATCGGGAAAAATTGCGTTCTGCTGTTGCAAAATTGCCTGATTCTCCAAAAAATTGGCGACAAAATAGGAACCCAAGTTAGCAATCATCGATTTGCAGCAGACAGGGATCTACTTGAGGTGAAGCAGCAGCTGATCTGGCAAACTCGATCTATATTAATCGGCATCGCCCAAAAGTTGGGAGTTTTAATACCGAACTTACCAAATGCAGGTAGCAGCGACTTGGTGACGCAAAACCACTTGCTGCTGTTAGGAAACAGACTGATCGTTTGGGCGATCGCTTCATCATTGCGGATAAATATCCCAGTAGGAGAAATACTTCACGGCAATATTTTTGAGCAAAACTACCAGTTACTGTTAGCAAACCAAAAGATACTCGAAGCGATCGCTCTCCAACTCGGCGCCACCCCAGCCAATTGAACGAGTTGTCGTATATTTAGATTAGTTTAGAGTGGTAATGGGTAATATTTCCATTACCCATTACCCATTACCCATTACCCATTACCAGTGTCTAGGGATGGGAATAGCAACTTGAGTTACTAATAAACCCGCCCCTGGTTTGGAAATGATACCAATTCTGTCGGGGGTTGGAGGTAGATCCGCTGTGGAATTTGGCACAGTGTGAGTGGAAACCTCTCCCCCTAACCCCCTCTCCTGCTAGGAGAGGGGGGAGAAGAAAGTACTATGGATATTTTGTTGGGTATTTGTATTGGTATTAGTTTGAGCGCCGCCTGTGGCTTTCGCATATTCGTGCCGCCTTTGGTGATGAGTATTGCGGCGATTGCGGGGCATTTAACCCTAGCGCCGGGATTTGAATGGATGGGTAGTTATGAGGCGCTGACAGCGTTTGCGATCGCAACTCTCATCGAAGTTCTAGGCTACTACATTCCTTGGGTAGATCACCTACTAGATTTTTTGGTAACACCCATTGCGGTTTTATCTGGTACTGTAATGACTGCTTCCTTGTTATCTCATACCGATCCATTAGTTCAGTGGAGTGTAGCAGTTATTGCCGGTGGTGGTTCTGCGGGTATTTTTAAATCTTTGACTAATATCACCCGCTTGTTTTCTACTGGCACAACTGGAGGAATTGCCAATCCATTGCTAGCCACAATTGAATCTTTTGGCTCGGTTTTTTTGTCGGTATTGGGTATCTTTGTGCCGATATTTACTGTTGTTTTGTTGGTGGCGCTATTGGGGTTTGCGATCGCAAGATTATCCCAAATTCGGGCGACAAAACAGCAGACCATAGCGACAGATTAAAATCTGTCGCTATACAAACAAAGTAAGGCGTAGCAGACTGGGATCAACACTTCGTAAAACCCGCCTGCGCGGGTTTTGTTTTTGTAATTAAATTAGCCATCTTCGCGGTTATGCAATTTGATCGGGGTTCAAGGTAATCTCGGAGACAAACCTTGAGGGTTATATATGATACCCTCAGTACAGTTTTTAATTGCGCGATCGCCTGGACTGAAAGGACTATTGAGGTTACTGCTACCTCTGCTTTGCGCTGCTATCAAGTAAAGTTACCTTTCCACATCAGAAGGTGCGATGAATCAACCTTTCTGTCTGGTATCGTACCCTTAAACAGAGAAGAAATATATGTATCGATTCCAGGTAAGTGCTTTCACGCAAACGGGAGAATCCATCGCCGTCGTTGGTTCGACTCCCCAATTAGGACAGTGGGATGTCAGAAAATGCCTACATTTACGCACGAGTGGCGATCGCTACCCTTTATGGTGGGCAGACATCGAAATCGAGGTCGATTCGCCTTCGGAGCCATCCGACCGCCAAACAATCGAATATAAGTATGTGCTAATTGGTTCTGATGGCAGCGTCAAATGGGAATCTTGGGGACGAAACCGTTGGGTACCCATCGAATCTGACAATATTATTGTGGACGATGGTTGGTTCGGTCACGTGCAGCCTTGGCCTTACGGTTACCTTAAACAGCCTATTACCAAAACCCCTGTAAGCAAAGACTCTGAAGGTCTAAAAATAGTCGTCATCGGCAGTTCCGTAGCGTTAGGATGCAGCGCCTGGTTATTAAAAGGCTGGGCAAGGCGTCTAGAACAAGCATTGCATGAAAAATACGGACACCAACTGGTAAATCTGTCGGAATTGGGTGCGAATGTCAGCAGGACAATTGACAGGTTTCCCCTAGTTGTCGCGCCAGAACAACCGGATGTCGTCATTATTGCCCTTTCTCTGGGAAACGAGGGGCTGGCAAAATGTCCACCTCACGAACGCAAGGCGGTGCAGCGCCGTTTTGAAAGGGGATTGCAGCAACTCGTAAAAATGACCAAGGAATTAGGAGCGATTCCAATTCTGGGCGGGCTATACCCCCACGAAGACTACTCCCAAGAACATCACCAGCTGCTGTGGGATACGCACAACCGGATGCTAAACTGGGGCGTTCCGGTGTTAGATTGGCTTGCGGCCTTGGATAATGGGGAGGGACGTTGGAAACCAGGTATATCCTTCGATCAAGCTCATCCCAACACGGCAGGACATCGCCTGATGTATGCTGCTATCGATCTCAGTTTGTTCGAGATCGATAAAAATGAGTTGGCGAAAGAAAAAGAACTTTCCCAGCAGAAGCAGGAAGTAGCAATTTACCGAGACGACTGGGGTTTCCAAATTTTTGCCTGTCCGGATGAGAAGAGTTTGCGTATCGTTAATACATCAAAATCTCGCTACACTATTAGTCCGGCTTGGGAGGAATTGCAAACAGTATTGCAAAGCCAAGCCGGATTGATGCCCGGTGTCTATATTGCCAAGAATGCCCAGAAAGGGACGCTTCCCTTCTTTTCGGTGCAAGAAAATGGAACGATCGAAACTACGCTGGATATCTCCCCTGGTAGCGAGTTGGAATATAGCGCCGCTTTCAATTTCTTGTCGGCGACTAACTCGGAAAGTTTATACTATGACGGGCATCTAGCGCTGCTGAAAGAAAGCGATCGCACTCTTTGCATCATCAACGAATCCGACCACGAATATAATATCCATCCGATGTGGAAGGAAGTACGCAGCGCCCTCAAAGGAATGCCCACTGGTGTCTATGATGACCCGCTTTATCCCGACGAACCGTTTCGCACGATGATGATTGGCGCAAAAGGACTGGAAAGTCGAGTTAAAGTGCCGCCCAAGTCCTCAGTGCTGTTTGAGTACAAATGTAAATTATCAGACATCAGTCGCGTGGCGATTATACCTTTAGGCGATCGCTGTGCCGCTCGTATGCTTCTATATAAAATGCAGTACGATGGGCCAGCTTTTCCTTTTGACTTGACGCGAACCACCAATCTAGGGGATGTCGCAGATATCATTGAGACTGGTTTTCATGACATGTGGAATCCCGCTTTCTTGCATTACGATCGTGAAGCGGGAAGGATATATCACAGTAAGTGGACGGGGTTGTCATTCGCCCATGAAGTTGAGGAAACAGACGACCCCATTAACAATATGTATCCCGTTTATGAACGAATGCGCGTTCGTTATACAGCACGTGCAGAACGATTTTGGTATACGTTAAAAAATTGCGATAAAGCACTTTTCATTCGCACGGGTGTTACTAACCGTGGCTATGTTATCGATTTGATGAACAAACTGGAATCAAAATGCCAGGGAAAACCATTCCGCGTGCTGCTGATTTCTCAGCAAGCTTCCAACGAGTTCTCAAATCTTCCCAACGTGCTACATTATAACTTGGAGTTCAATCCCGACCGGATGTACGAGGATTTGGGATATTGGATGCACTGCACAGACGTGATGCGCGGAATTCTGGAATACCTTGGAGTGTCTAGTAAAAATCTGTTTTGGTGTCCGCCCAATCCGCCCAAAGATGAAGCGCAGAAGTGATATCGTGTCCGGTAGCAAAGGTTGTGTGTAGTAGGGGCGGGTTTTACCAGCCATTATGTGGAACCACGAAATATTTTATTAAACCCGCCCCGGCTTAGGCTAGCGATGCCACCGGACATGATATGAGAGATTGTAGCGATCGCTCGGTGCTATTCGTTGATAATGGAGATGGAGCGATCGCTACGATCGGCAAAAGCATTACTCAAGCTTTTTTAGGTATCGTACTCAATGCAATGCACCAAGTTCTGAATCTGACTTGATCGGCTATGTATCGCTCCATGCTATTAATTAAGATGATGGAGCAGGTGAGGTAATTTTGCTATGAGTGTCATCATCTCAGACGATATCCTACAAGCATCTGGGCTTAACCCAAGCGAGTTTCGCCAAGAAATTGCACTGTATATGTTCCAAACAGGTCGCTTAACTTTGGGCTATGCTAGCCAACTAGCGGATATCCACCCAAATTCTTTTCGTCAACTCTTGAAGCAGCGCCATATTCCACTTTACTCTTACGATGTTGAGGATTTTGAACTCGATTTGAAAAATCTACGGGAATTGGGACGGCTGTGATTGTCATCAGCGATACATCTATTATTACGAATTTGGCAGCAATTCAACACTTGCAGCTTCTGGCTCAACTATACAATCAAGTGATTATTCCCGAAGCGGTGTATCGCGAACTGACAGACATCGATCCTCCTGTTCCAGGAAGCGTTGAATCGGTAGTGCTTTACAACAGGAAATCGCAAGTGCCGAATAAAGTCTTTATAGATACCTCTGGATAACCAGAATAAATTGATTAAATAACGTGAATTTCCAACTAATAGATCGCGCTAAGGAAAACGAAGACAAAATAGCAATTGTCGCCACTGAAGGAGCGTTTACCTATCAGAATTTGCTCCACACATCTGCTCGAATTGCTACCAAACTTCTGGATAATGTAGAAGATTTACAAGAACAGCGAGTTGCCTTTCTCATTCCTTCAGGATTTCAATATGTCGCCACGCAATGGGGGATTTGGCGTGCGGGTGGGATAGCTGTACCTTTGTGCGTCTCCCATCCAAAACCTGAGTTAGATTATGTCATTGCAGACTCAGGCGCATCAATTATCATTGCTCATCCGGATTTCGAGGCTGTATTGCGTCCAATCGCTCAAGAGCGAAATTTGCGATTTATTATTACTTCAGAAACGCTTCCTGAAACAATTGGTTTGCTACCAGAAATTGATATCGCTAGACGCGCATTAATCCTTTATACTAGCGGCACAACTGGTAAGCCCAAGGGTGTAGTTACGACGCATCAAAATATTCAGGCGCAAGTGACCAGCTTGATTTCTGCTTGGGGGTGGAAAAAGAGCGATCGCATCCTACACGTCTTACCCCTACACCACATTCACGGCATTATTAACGTACTAACTTGCGCTCTCTGGGCGGGTGCTGAATGTCATATGCTCGCCAAATTTGATGCTCAAAAAGTTTGGCATCGAATTAGCGATGGTGACTTAACTTTATTTATGGCTGTACCGACGATTTATGTCAAGCTAATTGCTGCTTGGGAAAATGCAGATAGCGATCGCCAAAAAAGCATGTCCGATGGCTGTGCCAAAATGCGTCTAATGGTTTCAGGTTCCGCAGCTTTACCAGTTCAAGTATTAGAAAAATGGAGAAATATTAGCGGACATTTTCTACTGGAACGCTATGGCATGACCGAAATTGGCATGGCTTTATCTAATCCTTTACATGGCGAAAGATTAGCAGGATATGTGGGCAAACCTTTGCCTCAAGTCGAAGTTAGATTAGTAGATGACAAGGGTAATTTAGTCGCTCCGGGAACTCCAGGAGAGATACAAATCAAAAGTCCAGGAGTTTTTCTAGAATATTGGCAAAAATCGGAAGCTACAGCAAAAGCATTTCGCGATGGTTGGTTTTGTACTGGCGATTTTGCCGTCGTGGAAAATGATAACTACCGCATCCTGGGTCGCATTAGCGCAGATATTATCAAAACTGGCGGTTATAAAGTTTCGGCTTTGGAAATTGAGGAAGTATTGAGGACTCATTCACAGATTGAAGACTGTGCAGTTGTTGGGGTTACCGATCCAGAATGGGGTGAGAGAGTTTGTGCCGCTTTGGTATTAAAATCGGGAAGTAATTTAACTTTAGAAACGCTCAGAAGTTGGGCAAAAGAGCGATTGGCTGTCTATAAGGTTCCTGCCCAAATTCTGGCTGTTGAAGATCTACCTCGCAACGTTATGGGTAAAGTGACTAAACCTAGTGTTGCTCAACTTTTTGAGAAAGTTTGAACGGTTTGTGTCAAAAGTGGTATCGGTATCTTATAAAGCTAAGGAAGGGTTTATTAATACTTTGCACTTCTAGCAAATATTTCTCGTAAAACCCGCCCCTACACCCATCAAAATATACAATACCTTTTCCAGCGGACATCATATGAATCTTGAAAAACTCGGTTTCTCTGAGAAACCGGGTTTTGAGTAGGGGCACGGCACGATTAAAATTTCGGATTCGCTGCCATGTTA
>DNGJ01000217.1 GCA_003486305.1 Cyanobacteria bacterium UBA11371 | reverse complement strand
TTAAGTATATTTCAGTAAAAACCGCAATTTACTTAGTTATTGATTTAAGAATATCTTTACAAGTAGATTATTAACTGCTAATTTATTCTGAAAGCATAATAAGGAGGGTGCGATCGCAGGAAAAACCCGCGACTCTGCAAAGAGCGTCGCCAATTTCTTTATAGTTACGTTCACTACCTGTATAGTTTGACATTTAGCTGGCACGGCTTTTTGTCCCCAAAGCATCCTGTATCTATAACCCGCTTAGGTAAGTAGTTTCACGGATATGTGCAGCTAAAGTAATTTCAAAGCAAAAGTAGCAACCAGCGCTTAAGTTCATTCAATTTCCACCCAAGTTTTTGAACGCATAATTACAGAAAAATGACGCAATCATTAATACTTGAAATTCAAGGAAACGATCAAGAAAATGCTCATAAGATAGAACAATTGAGCGGCGGGGAAAAACATCAACACAATCTTCAAGAAGACCAAAGTATTGTCTATGAATATTTATTAGTTATTGTTAAAACTAACCATCCAGAGGAGGTGCTGCAAGAATTTAGAGATATATTCATATATTGTGTAAAAAGCCGTTGCTCAAAAGCACTTCACGCAGTTTACGAAATAGTAGTTAGAAATGATGAATTAGAGTTTAAAAATACGCTCAAACGAGCTTGTTATATTTTGATAAATAACTGGTATGCCACCCGCCAATATCAAGCGATTCATAAACTTCTTAAAATTTTCAGTGAATATAAGATAAATGAAAACACGGAATCGCCAATTTTAAAACGTAGGGAAAAATGGCTCCTAAATTTTATTAACAGCAAAGATTATCAAGAGCTTAATTTATTTATTGCCAAATCAAACGTCAAAAAACATTGGACAAATCGTTTCACTTCTTACCTATTAGTGCCTCAATATGTGGATTTGAATAATCCAGTAGAACAGCGGGAAGCTGCAAAAATATTTTCGCAACAATTGAAAGAGCAGTTTAAATTTGAACTAGCTATGTACACCGCTCGTTCTCAATCTGCTGTTGTTCATAACCGCCGGATTAAAAATCCAACTGGATTGGGGGATGAGGTTTTGCCCTTGGTGAAAGCGATTGTACTCAGGCGTGGGGTATTTAGCTATACAAACCTGGCACATATTTTTGTTAAACAAAATCAAAATATAACGTATAAGGATTTTAAGAAAAACCTGATTAAATATTTGATATTTGATGTGGAAAATGAAAACTTTGCTAATGCTTTAAGTAAAAATTTGGCAGAGAAGTTAGAAAGGATTTATGAAAATTATGATGAAGAAAGCTTGGATAATTCATTAATATGTCGAACTTGTAATCGAATCATAGAATATTTAATTACAAATAATAGGAAAGAACCCTCTGAGCTATTCATTCTATTGCTGACGCAAGGACACGCACTAAATTTAGTCGTGGTTTTAGTAAAACTGATACTAATTTGTAAGAACGTGCGATCGCATTTAGAAGCTTGTCTGGCAGGGGCAATCCAATACTACGAAAAATATCCAGAAGAGGAATGCCAATGGTTGATTAAGTTTTTAGAAATATTAAACGTGACATTGGCAATTTATACTGAAGATGTTGAATACAATTTAGTTCAGATGCCAAATACTAAGGCTGCGGGGAAGAATTCTTGCTTGGCTCTGGATGGATACCGAATTTTTTCCCAGTTTAAGGAAGATAAAAAAGCAAAAAATTATAATTATTGGTCATAAAAAATTACTGGCTCACGTTGTTAGTTATGTCATGTACGCTTGCTGCACCATCCCAAAGAAGGGCGGGTTTTAGCAACCATTGTGTGGGAGCGAAAAATATTTGGTTAAACCCATCCCTAGTTGCGTTAATTTTTAATCAATTGTCTGGTGAAACCAACGTTGGTACAGCAAAGCCAGTGCAGCGCCAGCAGCTTCAGCTAAAATACTGACCAAGCGGTTGAAGGCGACGACGCTGAGGATGAGTCCCTCAGAAAAGTATCCATTGAGCAGAGCGATCGCAGTGACTTCAAACACGCCAATACCTCCCGGCGCGCCCGGTGTAATCAAACCCAACATCCAAGCCAAACTAAAATCACCCAAAATCAAAATCATTTGGTTGAGATCCACAGGTTGGAGGGCGATCCAAGTAAACAAAAAACCAGCACTTCGTAGTCCTACAAAGCCCAATTCTCCCACTAAAGGTTTGAGGGGATAATATTCCATTGTCAAACCAGTACTATTAGCTGGGGTAGAATCTTGTGACTGAAGCTTTAAACGACCCATGAGAGCGATCGCTTTGTTCAAACTCCAGGGATGAACCGCCATCAGCACAGCGGGTAAACCGAGAAATTGCAACCACCTGTATTGCTCGGGTAACCCGATCCCGGCTAACTGGATACAAATTAAAGCAATTAATAACGCCGACGCCGCCATGAGCAGCGGTTCCAACAACACGCTTAAAGTAGCAGCTTTTCCGGAAGCACCAGCAGTTTTAACCGCTCTCACTCTGCCGTAAAAATGCCAAATATTGCCGGGTAAATACTTAGCAAAATTGGTGATCAGGTAAACTCGGACACCCCAAGCCCCACTCAAAGGTTGGTTAAATTCCCTGAGAATCCAACTCCAAACCCAACCAGACCAAACGTGAGCGAGTAAAGTGAGCAACCAAGCGATCGCCAGAAAAGCCCATCCAGCACTGGTAATCCGGATTGTAGCGACTTCCTGCCAGTTATCCTTAAAAACTTTTCCCAAAAAAAACAGCGTCCCACCTAGAATTACCCAGCGCAGGTAAGGCTTTAGAGATGAAATAATTTTGTTCATTTTGACGGCGATGTAAAAGTTTTACTACTGGCGTTGAGCCGTTCCTAAAACACAGGGGAATCAAACGCCCGGTGCAGGTGCAAATCTCTCTGGGCGGGATGTCTATATCTCTAGTGATAGTCTAAGAAATTCTAAGTTTCTAGCCGAAGGATGATTGTAGTTTCACTGCCAATCAATAAGCTAATCAATAAGAGTTGTTTAGTTGACTCGCTCACTCGCTTAGCCTCACACGCCATAACAGTTGTAGCAAAGAATCTTCAGGGATTTTAAAACAGAAGGAGGAAACTTGACTGTGAAATTATCTAAATTTGTTGGAGCTAGCCTTCTCGCCTTGAGTTTGAGCGTCCCCACCGTTTTACCCGCATCTGCTCAAACGGATACCAATACTAATGTAGGCACCGACCGTCGCGCCGGAACCGAATACCGCACCGAAGACCGCGGCTTTGACTGGGGTTGGCTGGGATTGCTTGGTTTAATCGGTTTGGCAGGTTTAGCCAAGAAACGCGAAGAACCCGCGCGTTACCGCGAACCCAATGAAGTAGGTACTCCTGGTCAGCGGTTCTAAAAAGTCAACCGCAAAGCTTGGGAATGGCCTGTAATTACTGGCGAGCGATCGCATATCCACCAAGAAGGCTTTAGCAGTTTTGCCTAGAGCCTTCTTTATATTACTTAATAAATTTTTCTAGATAACTATTTGATGGGCGGGCGGGACGCCCACCCCACAAGATGTTTTCTGATTTTGTGGGGTGGGCATCCTGCCTGCCCCATGCCCACCCCACAAGATGTTGCCTAATTTTGTGGGGTAGGCATCCTGCCTGCCCCAAGTATTTTGGCAATATTTTTTGTTCAACCACCTATATTTTTCAGTTTTATGCCTTTAGCTGGTTGTATTCCCAAACTCTCTCTAAAGTTAGAAGAAAATTTTTGCTAGCCTTCACAATAATGCGACCTCAGCTAGAGGAATTAAAATTGATTTTTTTTCTAAGATTAACAAGCGTTGGATAAAAATATAGGAGGAAGTCATGAAACAGTTGACTCGGTTGTTTAAAAAACTGCAACTGCGTAAAATATTGACTGTTTTTTTAGCAGGTGCATTGGTATTTCTTAGCACTGCTTGTAACCCTGGTGATACCAGAGGGGCGCGTCCAAACAACCCTCCAGTGCAAGCGGGTGGGGCAAACAACCCTTATAAAGGTGGTGGAGATGGTTACACCAATTTTAAATCATCTACCGACCCTCGCATTAACAACCAAACTGGTAAAGAGCGGGCCGATTTACAGCTTAATTCCGATCGTCTGATTGCCGCTTCTGGGCAGCAAGAGCTACTTTATCCAGGGTCTGAAGCACCGGCAGGTACGTTCGAGAATGGAAAAAAATTACCGATTAAAACTGCAAAAGATGCAGAAAAACCTCAACCGGGCGGGCTGATTCAGCGCCAGGAAAATTTAGGCGATCGCGTCAGCGACCGGCTGGAAAAAGTACAGGAAGCTTTTTCAGAAGCATCTGAATTTTTAACAGATAAATCTGAACAAAGCCAAAAAGGCGGCGAACCCATAAACACTGTACCCAAAAGTCATAAGTAATCGAGGCTTTGGCTGATTCTGTCAAAGACAATTCAACAATCGGTTACTTAAATAAAGATGGATTTGCGATCTGAAGCCTTAGCAGTTGAAATCTAACAAAACTCAAAAAAAGGAGGAAATATTCCGATGAAACGAATCATTTCTTTTTTGCAAAACTTGCGGATTGTCCGAATTGTTACTGTGTTTTTGGCAAGCAGTTTCTTATTCTTTACGACTGCTTGTAGCCCCAGTAACTCAGTGCAAGCGAAAGCTTTAGATACAGATACCAAGGCATATCCCGAACAATACGTGCCTAAAAATGCCATTACTAATCCCCGCGAAGGTGGGATGAATCAATTTAGCGATGTCGATCCCAGAGCTAACACAAAAGCAGTTGAAAAGAAGGCAAGTTATCTGGAGAAAAACGCTGAACAAAATCTCGAAAAGCGGGCTGACACTCCCGAACAATACGTTCGCAATTACCGTTCAGGTACGCCTCTTGGCGAAAGAATTGAAAACCTTGGTGAGGATATAGGCTCTTCTGTTAAAGAAGTAACCAAAGGAGTTACTAAGGGCACTCAACGGGGAATTGAAAACATCAAAGAAAACAGTCAAGATGCCGCCTCTGACGTGAAAAGTAGTGCCAAGCAAGCAGCATCTAACGTGAAGGAAAATGCTCAAGATGCAGCATATAAAGCTCGGCGAGCTGCGGATGATGTTTCTAGCTATGCTAAAGACAAGTCCCGCGAATTAGATCGCTTGGATTAATCCACTCGCTACCCGGCACCGAATTTTGAATTAAATAGCTGGGGTTCCCCCACCAATCTTACAGGATTTGGTGGGGGTTTTATGTATTATAAATTTCTTTTTGGGATGAGATGCTAATTTGCTCAAAACTACTGATGACTCATATCTTGTCCGTTAGCATCGGACTTATACAGCCAATTGCGTTGTAGGAGCGGGTTTATCAAAATAATTCGCTCTTGCTCAAAGGTATCTGGTAAAACCCACACCGTAAACATTATTAACCGTACAAGTCCGATACGAAGGGACGAGGGTATCACTGGTAAATACTCAATAACATAAACTTGGAACCATCTTCTAGCTTGAGGTTCCCAGAATACATTTGATCTAAAACCTGCGAGGTCTGCCCTGATTTTTGGGGGATAATGTAGCCGGTAGAATTATCCCAAGAATCGAGCGGGATGGAAGCTACACCAGTTTCGATGGGTAGATTGATACTATTTTTGAAATTGGTGACAAGACAGGGTACGCCCGCAGGTGATATCTCGTTTGCAAGTAGCTCTGGAGAAGTGTTGATTCTTATGTCCTGTAAGGGGATGTTTTGCGCGGCACCAGTCAGTGGATCTACATCAAAATCCTTCCCAGCAGCATCTTCCAAACTAAAACGATCAAAAGAAGTATCGATCGCATTTCCTGTTATGCTATCAACCTTTGCTGCACTAGACTTTAAATTTTTTGCTGCTGTCGAATTTACAACAACAGACTGCACGATTGTCTCATTAGCCGTTGAAGCGAGCGTTTGTTCTACCAGAGAAGGTGACAGATTGGGATTGGCACTTAAAGTTAAAGCAGCGACACCAGCCACATAAGGTGAAGCCATCGATGTACCGCTAGCAAATCCATAACTATTACCCGTCCAGGTAGAGTAAATATTAACTCCAGGTGCAACTACATAATCTAACTGTGTAGCTCCGGCTTTGTTGGAAAACCCAGCCATTTGATTATTTCTATTAACTGCCCCAACAGCAATCCCAAATTGGGTAGAATAGCGAGCCGGATATACAGGTTGGGATTGAGATTCGTTTCCTGCTGCCATCACGACGACAACGCCTTTTTGAGCAGCATATCTAATCGCGTTGGCTTCTTGAGCAGATGTAAAATCACCTCCCAAACTGAGGTTAATTATATCAGCACCGTTATCGACGGCATAACGAATTCCGGCTGCAATATCCGATTGGGAGCCTCCGGTTTTTCCTAACACTCTGACGGGCATAATTTTGGCATTAAAAGCGACTCCAGTCGTGCCAAAGCTATTATTTTCTGCTGCAATTATTCCCGCTACGTGAGTGCCGTGTCCTTCTTCATCCATCGGAGCGCTATCATCGGTTACGAAATCCCAACCCCGGACATCATCAACAAAACCATTGCGGTCATCATCGAGGTTGTTTCCAGCAATTTCGTTTGGGTTAATCCAAATATTGCTATCCAAATCCCTATGGGTGTAGTCAACTCCGGTATCAATTACAGCGACTACAATACCCTGTCCCGTGTATCCCTGATGCCAAACTTCTGGGGCTTTAATTGCATCCAATCCCCAATTATTTTTGCCTAAAGCGGGGACTTCGACAAAAGGACTTTTTCCAATGGCGGCGGCTACCGCGCCTGCGGCATCGACCAAACCATAGCCAAAGTTATTATTAAAAGGAAGCTGGGATAAAGCGGGTTGTTCAGCCAACTTAGTAACGCTTAAAGCCTTCGGCTCTTCTACAAAGCGAGAAACAGCTTGACCTTGGTTTAAACCAAAACTCAAGGGTTGATTTACCAGTTGACTATTGTTAAGTACTGCTAAATCAGAATTGTTAGTTTTGGAGGAATTAAGGTCGATAAAAGCAGAGTTTTTATTCAATTGATAAATCCCGGATCTATCGAAGGATTGGGGAGAATTCAATCTGGGTAAAACTCCCTTGCTACCGACTAACGACGAGAAATTTTGTCCGGGGTCTAGACTGTAATTTCTCGATTGCTGTAATGCTTGCAGAGTGCTAAAACCAGCCTCATAAAAATCTGGATAAAAGAGGTTTTCCAGAGCGATCGCGCAAGATGTGGAGGAGGAATTAGTTGACATAAGAAATCTCTTACATTCTGGACAATCCAGAATGTCTTTTACTAGGGGTCTAATAACTCAAGTTGCTAGTTACATCCGTTGGTGCTGGTAATGGGTAATTGGAAATTGTCACTCTTTGGGAGCGGGTAATACCTGCCCAATCTGTGGAACCACGGGCATATCTCGTTAAAGTGTGACCCTACTACCAATCAATCGAATTACCAATTACCAATTACCAATTACCAATTTCCTTAAAGTCCTGTTTGGTTGTACCAACTTTGTAGAGCTAGGCGATGAATTTCGCGCCAACTTTTCTGATGTTGCTTTGCCAATTTCGCACAATCTTCGTATTCGGGTTGGACGTTGGTTAGGGAACCTTGGTTATAAGCAACTTTGACGCGGACTTCGCCAAAAGGCGTTTGCACCTGATGAATTTCTCGTGGCAAAATCGCTCGTTGCTGAGTCGAGCGGCGAATTCCTAAAGTTGTTGTTTCCTGAAATAAAACTGCTTCGCAGGCTGATTGTTTCTCAGGATAACAAATAACTGTCAAGAGTATTCCTGCTCTTGACTTTTTCATCACGATAGGTTGTGAAAAAACATCCAATGCACCGGCGTCAAATAAGGCGTCAAAGGTGTAGGCGATCGCTTGCGGACTCAAGTCATCGATTTGCGTTTCCAACACCGCAATTGTTTCTAAATTGGTAATTGGGTTCCCAGGCAGAGTCTGGGAACCAGGGTAAATGGCGTTCCCTGGCAGAGCCTGGGAACGAGGGTCATGGGCTGTTTCGCCTATCCATAATCGCAGGATGTTGGGAATTGGTAATTGTATGGTTCCTGCGCCTTTGGCGACGCGGTGGATGGTCATTGCGGGTGGGGAACCAAAGCTGGTGGCTAGGGTGGTAGCAAGAGCAACTCCGGTAGGCGTACACAATTCTTTGTCTATGCCGTTGCTGTAAACTGGTACGTTTCCCCGGATTTCCCACAATTTTAATACCGCTGGTACTGGCACCGGCATTACACCGTGAGCGGCTTTTACCGTCCCGCCACCTGTTGGCATTGCGGAACAATAAAGTTGTTCTATACCCAACCAATCCAATCCCAAACAAGTACCGACGATATCTACAATTGCATCCGTCGCGCCAACTTCGTGAAAATGAACTTTTTCTGGCGAAATTCCGTGTACTGCACCCTCGGCATCTGCCAGTTTACGAAATACTGCTAAACTCATCTCTTCCACCCGCGCTGGCAATTTGGCGCTGGTAATCATTTGCTCAATTTCTGGCAAATAGCGTCCCTGGACGTGGGGGTGTCCTTCGTGGTGGTGGTGATGGTGGTGATGGTCTAATAGTTCCACATGCACTTTTGTGGCTTGTTGACCGTTATGTTTGACTGATTCTGCCCGTAATTCATACTCGTGGGCGATGCCCAAACTGCTGAGCTTTTCTACTATGTAATCAATTGGAACACCAGCATCTACTAGCGCTCCTAAACACATATCACCGGCAATTCCGGTGGGACATTCGAGGTAAGCGAGTTTGTTCATAATAGAAAACTTACTCAGCTAGATTTGGTGCGGTTACAGCAGAGATCGCAGCAACGTTTCCATTCCAATTTTGCCACAGAACAAAGAACATTTTCTATCTAACGATAGATTGCAAAATTTTTGTTTTTCCCCTTACAGACAACCGCAACCGCTTGTCGGTAATATCTGCTATGGCAGTCACCCGTAGAGGTTCAAATGGCTACAATTTACAGGGTTCATCCGGATACACCCCAGTCTCGCAGTATAGAACAAATTAAGGAAGCCCTTCAGGACGGAGCAGTGATGCTTTACCCTACCGATACGGTATATGCGATCGGTTGCGATCTCAAATCTAAATCCGCCGTACAGCGGGTGAGGCGGATTAAACAGCTATCCAACGATAAGCCGCTGACGTTTTTGTGTCCGTCTTTATCCGATGTGGCAACCTATGCTTGGGTAACCGACTCTGCTTATCGTACTATGAAGCGTTTAATACCTGGGCCGTACACGTTCCTCCTACCGGCAACCAAGTTAGTTCCCCAGGTGGTGATGAATCCCAAGCGTAAAACTACCGGGATTCGAGTACCAGATCATCCGGTGTGTCAGGCGCTGTTGCAGGCGTTAGATAATCCGATTATTTCGACTTCTGCTCATTTAGTCAGCGAGGATGAAACCGCTTCGGCAGATAACTGGGAAACGAACGGCTTTTACTCCAAGGATGAACTGTTCGACAGTATGCACAAACTGGTGGATGTCATTGTGGACGATGGCTCGGAACCTTCTTTTGAAGTGTCCACGATTCTGGATTTAACCGGAGAAGAGCCAATTGTAGTGCGCCAGGGACTGGGTTGGGAGGCTATGGCGGCTATGCCATT
Source organism: Cyanobacteria bacterium UBA11371 (assembly GCA_003486305.1). Taxonomy (GTDB): domain Bacteria; phylum Cyanobacteriota; class Cyanobacteriia; order Cyanobacteriales; family Aerosakkonemataceae; genus Microseira. The sequence goes on along the minus strand of DNGJ01000217.1, from coordinate 9,722 downwards.
GTAGATTTGGGATTTCAGATTTCAGATTGGGGAGGGGGATTGGTTAAGTCAACTTCGCCCATCGGCAGAAAAGGTAACTACCCGTTCTCAAATTTCAAATCCGCATATCAAAACCTTTTTTATCCAGTTGTTTGATTGTCCACTCGGATAAGGAGCGTACACAAGGACGGTTGTGGTGCGATCGCACCGTCTCCAAATGTCCAAAACTCCCGCCCATATTGGGGTTGAGCCTGCTTTCATCCCCGGAACTCCTGCCAGGGGGAGCCATAGTATTTTTTACCTAAATTTGAAAGGTTATAACAGTGCCACATCGCCTTACCCGTGCCTAATGGTAAAGCCCTAAAGTCAAAGTGTAGAGAGAGTTAAGTGACTCGCTTTCCACAAATGACTGACTAGGTGCTGCGTCCCACAGGTAGGTGAAATTATGAAAGCTGCTTATAAAAATTTTTCCCCAGAGTTCGTTTATAACGATATCAACTCCCCAGCGATCGCAACCGCTTTCGATGTAGATGTTCTCGCCAATCTTCTCACCAAAGAACTACAAGCAGAAATTGGCTTAGATTCTGCCACCATCGAAGCTGTCGCTACCCGCATTGCTAAGGAAGTAGATCGCATTTGCGCTGCTAGTCCCCGCATCCAAAAATCTGGCTGTATCGGTTCTTGGCAACTTGGTTTGGCGCGGCACCGCATTGCTAAGTGTCTCAAATACTATCAACTCGGTGCGAAACAGGCGCGCATCGAACTGCACAGCACCCTGGGTGCGATGGTTTATCGCTATATGACACCGATGCGATCGCCCTCTAGCTTCCAAGGTCGCTATCACATGCTAGAAGACTTCCTGCAAAACTTCTACATCGAATCCCTCTCGGCTTTCCGCCGCGAAAATCAAACCGCTGTTAACTACACTCCTCGCACCCAACTCCAAATTGCCGAGTACTTGACTTTTACCGAACAATATGCTCGTCGGCGGATTGGACTTTGCAGCGGTGGTTCGCAGCAGCTAATTGTGTTGAGGGCGCAAGGGTTTTCCCGCCGCCAGCCTGCGGAAACGACGATGGATATAGAACTGGCTGCCGAATCTGCCAAAAGCGAAGAAGCGCAAGCGCATGGCAATTCATCGGCGATGCAGCAAGTACGGGCTTCGATGGTATCCGAGGCTGTCGATCCAACCGAGTCGGTGTTGCGCGATCGCGTGATTGAAGCCTTAATCAAATACCTGAGGGATCAAAAACAACCTGATTGCGTAGATTATTTGATTTTAAAGTTGCAAGACCTCTCTGCCAAAGAAATTGACGAAATTCTAGGCTTAAAACCCCGTCAGCGCGACTACCTGCAACAGCGGTTTAAGTACCATGTAGAAAAATTCGCCCGCCAGCAAGAGTGGCAGTTGGTACATCAGTGGTTGGGTGCCGATTTGGATGAAAAGCTGGGGATGAATGAAAAACAGTGGGAAAACTTTTGGCAACAACTCGAACCGCCTCTGCGGCAACTGTTGCAGCTAAAACGCGAGTCAGAAAGCGATCGCGCGATCGCTTCCCTACTCAAATGGACGCCCAAACAGGTGCAAAAGCGCTGGTCGCAATTATTAGACAAAGCTTGGGAAATTCGTAACAGCAGCAGTACTGCGGGTCAAACAGTATGATACCTCACAGGATACGGGTAATGGGTAATGGGTATTAAAGACTCATTACCCATTACCCATTAGCACTTATGACTCAGATTTAAATTAGGTATAAATACGTTAGTGCTTATACTATTTAATTTTGCTAACTTAGTCTTAACAGTTATACACAGTTAGTTCTAGTCAGCCCATCCTCAAGGGCGCATAACCTGTCGTGGCAGTCTTTGCTACGCTAACACCTTGCTGCCGTTGGGTTGGACTATAGTAGACAATCCCAACAAAATTCTATGGCGGTTATGGCAGTTAATCTTCAACCCTTAGAGTCAACCCAAGCAGCAGCAAAAGATGTATCGGCACTCAAACAGGTGTTCGAGACTATCGCTCCAGAAAGTTGTCCCCGCTCGTATAATTTTCACATGCACACGACTGCCTCAGATGGTAAGCTGAGGCCGCAAGAGTTGATCGAGCAAGCAGTAGCCAACGGTTTGCAAGGGCTTGCTATTACCGATCACCACAGCGTAAACGGCTATCTGCAAGCGAGTTGCCATCTAGAAGAGTGGAAACAATGGTATCAAGATCGCTCCCATTACCCAATTCCCCACCTGTGGACGGGGGTAGAAATTAACGCCGACTTGTTGAATACAGAAGTCCACATTCTCGGTTATGCCTTCGATCCAAAACACCCATCGCTACAACCTTATTTGCAAGGTTCCGGTGTTAAGGGCGAAGCCGGAAAAGCAGGTAGCGTGATTGGGGCTATTCAAGCTGCGGGCGGTTTGGCGGTACTGGCGCACCCGGCACGATATAAGCGATCGCCTGAAGACCTAATCCACGAAGCTGTCAAACTCGGCATCGACGGAGTTGAAACTTACTACGCCTACGATAATCCTAATCCCTGGCGTCCCAGTCCGAGGCAAACCCAACTGGTGCAAAAATTAAGTGCATTTTATGGATTGCTTAGCACCTGCGGTACGGATACTCACGGTCGCAGTTTGTTGATGCGCCTATAGAAAACTGCGAGTCAAATCTCACCCCCATCCCCTCTTCTACAAAAAGAGGGGTGTTTTTTTTGACTCGCAGATTGGAATATTAGATTTTTACGCATCCGATCTTGTTCGGTTATGTCCTTCCACCAAAGAAATTTTAAATTCGTTTTACACGCTCGGTGAAACGCACCCAAGTCGCTAGTGCCGCAACTGCAAAAATGGAAGCGCAGCTAAAGGTGAAGAATGTTTCTATTGGTGACATAAGGCTACCCAAATTGTTTCGATCTCTCTGTTGGAATCTATTACTTTTTTATCAGCCTTGCCAGGTGTGAGTTATTTCGTTGCACCGATCGGTATTATTAAATTTATTAAGGTTGTACTCAAGGCTGGAAACCCGAAGCAGATAGAGATTACAAAAATCTTTGGGGTAGGGGTGCGAGTATTTTTAGGCTGGGGTACTGGTATTTACGGGGGTGGGGTACTGGTATTTTTATACTCAATACTCCCGTAGGTTGAGTTTGACTGCTGAAATTGCATAAATATCGTCGCTCCAGATATATGTTTAATTGATGGCTGTTGAGCAATTGAGATGACACAAAACTTTGAATTAACGCGAAACGTTGCTAGCGATCCTTGTACTGCGCCGGATGTGTTGGGAGAATTAGGGGGGAGTAGCGATCGCATCACCCGCCAAAACGTCGCCGCTAACCCCAACACCCCCACTGAGGTATTGCTAAAGTTAGGCGCGGAATTTCCGGAAGAATTGCTAGAAAATCCGATATTTTCCCTACTTTTGCTGGAAAATCCTAATTTAGTAGGGCAAATTCCCTACGATACCCTGGTGAGTCTGTTCAAATACGAGACAGTGCCAGATTCTTTCATGGAATGGGTGGAAGATCGTGGGATAAGCGATCGCCAGTTAGTCTTAGCATTGGCAATGAATGCCAAAACCCCAAAAAATCTATTGCAGGGGCTTTTAGAGAATTCATATTACTCTGAAGTAAAAGAGGTTGTGCAACTTCACGTCAACTTGGCAGGCGAGATGAATGAAAGTTGGGAACAATCCGCGATCGCAGCGATTTGTAACACAGCCTTCGACGGTCAAAAATATAGAGAATATCTAGAACAATTAGCCAAAATAAATTCAATTCCTCAGTTTTTGATTTCCTTCCCAGAATTGCTGACTCAAATTGCACCTGAAAATGAATCATCTGTTTTTGAAGCGGATGTCAAGTATCGCAACACCCCTGTCGAGATGTTGCCACAGTTGGCACGCCGAAACGTCGCCAACAATCCCAGCACACCTGTCCAGATTCTGGAAATGTTAGCGACCGATAAGAATGCTGAAGTTCGCTATGAAGTTGCCAAAAATCCTAACACACCTGTCAATATTTTAATACAGTTGTCTACCGATTCTAAGGCTTGGGTTCGCTATGATGTTGCCAAAAATCCTAACACACCTACCAATATTTTATCACAGTTAGCAAGCGATAATGATATTGGAGTTCGCCGCAACGTTGCCTCAAATCCCAACACGCCTGTCCAGATTTTGTCAAAGTTAGCGACTGATAACAATCATGGGGTTCGCTATAGCATTGCCGCAAATCCCAACACGCCTGTGGAAATTTTGGTAGAGTTGGCGACCGATCGTCATAGCTATGTTCGCCAATATATTGCTACAAATCCCAACACGCCTGTCCATATTTTGTCAAAATTAGCGGCTGATAGTCATGGGACTATTTGCCAATATATTGCGGGAAATCCTAATACACCTATGAGCCTCTTGCAGCAGCTATTAAGCCACGATAGTGAACGGGTACTAAAATTTGCCGTGCCGCGATATTTAACTCACAATCCTGACAAACTATCCGTCGTACTCCAGCATTATCCGAAAGATTCTCAACCAGGTTATAGCCGCTTGGTTATTTTTTTTCACCCCCAAGTTCCCACTAATTTGCTAGTAGAAAATAGCCGATCCGACGCATGGCTAGAACGTTATGCGATCGCGCAGCACCCCAACACCCCACCCGATACCCTGGAAATTCTGGCTAAAGATGCCAATCGCATTGTCCGCGCTGCTGCTAAAGCTAACCAACAAACTCGCCCAGCACCAAGCGCTTAAAATCGCGATTATACCACTTTGCCATCAATGCGCGGGGCGGGGCGGGTTTAGTTAAATTGTTTGTTTTTGGCCTCTGTTATTGGTAAAACCCGCCCCTACAATCGCGGTTTTAGATGCTCAGTCTTCCTTAGTGCTACAATATAATACAAATAGCCAGGGCGGGTTTATTGGAGTTATCTGTTTTCCCAAAAGTTATCGGTAAAACCCGCCCCTACTCCGAACTGAAAATCTGCAATCTGAAATCTCAAATCTCAAATTCCATGACTCCTACTGCCTTGAAAGCATACTTAAACAGCATACTAGATAAAAACCTGCAAATCAGCACAATGATTTGGGGGCCTCCTGGAATTGGCAAATCGAGTATTGTTGCCCAACTCGCTAAAGAACATAAAATCGACTTTGTAGACCTGCGCCTATCCCAACTTGCTCCTACAGACTTGCGCGGTTTACCAGTTGCGGAAGATGGCATTTCTAAATGGTATCCGCCAGAATTTCTACCGCGTTCTGGCAAAGGAATTCTATTTTTAGATGAGCTTAATATGGCTCCACCAGCGATGCAAGGTGTAGCGCAACAATTAATTTTAGACCGTCGCGTTGGTTCCTATACAGTTCCAGAATATTGGTATGTTTGGGCAGCAGGAAATCGCAAAGAAGACCGCGCCGCAGTTTTTGATATGCCTTCGCCTTTAGCTAATCGTTTTTTACACTTACAAGTCGAGGCAGATTTTGACAGTTTTAAAGCTTATGCCCTAGCTAGTAAAGTACACGAGCAAATTATTGCTTTTCTTTCATTTCGTCCTAGTTTATTACACAAATTAGACGCGCAACAACCGGCTTGGCCTTCACCGCGTTCTTGGGTAATGGCAAGTCAATTGCATAAAGTTGGACTCGATATTGCTCCTGCTGTGGGGGTGGAAGCAACGGCGGAATTTAGTGCTTATACACAACTTTATCAAAGCTTGCCGGACTTGGTTCGTATTTTAAACGGTGATGATAAAATTCCTTTTCCCCAAGAACCTTCTGTCCGCTATGCAACTACTATTGGTTTGGCTGTGCGGGCAAATGATGCGACTTCTGCTTACAATGCTTTTAGTTGGATTTCTCAGGTAGCAACGGCAGAATGGGTACAGTTATTTGCAGTTGATTTATTCCGCAGTATGAGATCTAAAGGAAAAATTGGCGCGTTTGCTCAATTGGTACAAAAAGATGAGCGGTTTAAAGGTTTTATGAAAGATTTTCAGGAATTGGTGAGTTTATGATCTGGGGAATTACGCAAAAAAGCCTTGACGAATGGAATTCGCGGCTACACAAACAAAACCTGCCTACGCAGGTTATTAAGTCCGCGCAGGCGGACTTCGTTTGTGTAGGGGCGATTTTAATCGTTGTGCGTAGTTGATGGAGTTTATGATGTTGAATTCAGATATAGACCGAATTATCAGTGCTTCGCTGTTGCGATTGAGAATGAAATCGCCGTTTTTTGCAACTTTGGCGTTGTTTACTCATTTTCGCACTAGCGAATCAATTTCTACTGCGGCTACAGATGGGGAGAATATTTTTATTAATTCAGATTATGTGCGAAGTCTTCCTAAACTCCAAGTAGATGGTTTGTTGCTGCACGAAGTTTTGCACGCGGCTTTGTTGCACGTATTTCGCCGAGGTGCGCGAGAACCGCTGCGCTGGAATATTGCTGCTGATATTGTAGTTAATGGGATGATAGCTCAAGAGCAGGGTTTTGAATTACCTCCCGGTGGTATTCGTCACCCAGAATTAGAACATTTGAGCGTTGAAGAAATTTACGAACTCGTAGAAGTAAAAAAAATAGATTGCTCGATTTGCGAACAAGATTTGTTAGATGCTGATAGCGAAGATGGTAGTCTTGGTCGCAAACACAAAGCAGCGATAGAAGCGCACTGGAAAAATGCAATGCAACAAGCTATTACTGTAGCTAGATCTAGCAATAATCAAGGTAATATTCCGGCTTGGATGCAACGGGAATTAGGGGCATTAAAGCAGGCACAATTAGATTGGCGTTCTTATTTGTGGCGATACTTAGTGCGAACGCCTACAGATTTTACCGCGTTTGACCGTAGATTTATCGGTCAAAAGCTTTATTTAGAAGCTTTAGAAGGCGAATCGGTGCAGGTGTTTGTGGCGGTTGATACTAGCGGGTCGGTGGGCGATCGCGAGCTACAAATGTTCCTGGGCGAAGTCGCAGGTATTCTCAGTGCATATCCGCAGCTCGAATGTGAGTTATATTACGCCGACGCAGAAGCTTACGGCCCCTATTCTTTAGAAAAAAGTAGCGAAATTCCCAAACCTGTAGGCGGTGGCGGCACGTCTTTTGTGCCGTTTTTTGAAAAGGTTGGTATTAATAAAGACTGGCATAGTAACGGAGTCTGCGTTTATCTCACCGATGGTTATGGCACGTTTCCCAGCGCGCCGCCTGCACTTCCTGTGTTGTGGGTGGTGACTCCTGGTGGTTTAGATTTATCACAATTTCCGTTTGGAGAAGCTGTGCGGTTGTTGTCAGTTGCGTAAATATGGGAGGCTGAGCCTCCCGGATCTCGTTCCCAGGCTGAGCCTGGGAACGAGCGTATGCTACAATGTAGTATTAGGGAATGGGCGATCGCGCGGCGGGAGAAAACGAGCAATGTCACAGCCTCCTAATCAACCTAAAAACACCGATGTCGTACTGGGTGGTAACGCTCCACCTCCGTTAAGCGGTGCGGTTTTGGGAGGAATAGCAGGAGTTAGACACAGGCTCAAAAGTCAGGTAGCAGAGCATCGAATTGCGGCGCTAGACGATGCGCTAAATTATGGAGATGCTGGTTTAGAATTGATAATTCAGGCATTAGATGATGAAGCAGAGCAGGTGAGGCTGTTTGCTTGCTTCGCGTTCTCTACCGAGTCAGAATTACTTGCTCTATTGCAAAAAGGTGTTGCTAGTTGGAATAAGTGGCGATCGCATTCTGTACGCTTGGATTATTTTGACGTAGTAGATCTGAGTGGAATTAACCTCAGAGAAAAGAACCTGAGAAAAATTAATTTCAGACAGTGTAACCTCAGCGGTGCAGATTTGAGGGGCGCAGATTTAAGTGAAGCTAAACTCTACAAAACCAACCTTGGTGGGGCAAATCTGAGCGGCGCAAATCTGAGCAACGCTAACCTCAACGGCGCGATTTTAGATGGAGCAATTCTTACTGGAGTAAATCTGAATGGGGCTAATCTTAGCCGCACCGATTTAAGCGGATTTGATTTTAGCGAAACTTCACTGCAAAAAGTTAATTTCACCAAGGCGAATCTTAGTAAGGTGAACTTCAGCAAAGCAAATTTAAGCAAGTCTAAATTTATCAAGGCTAACCTTAGCGAGGCTAACTTCTCCTTGGCAACTCTAACTAGCGTGAAATTTAGAAAATCTGGCCTTAAGTCGTTGAACTTTAGCGGATGTAACTTGAGTGGTGCTGACCTCAGAGGACTTGACTTCTATGAGGCAAACTTAAGCAAAGCTGACCTCAGTAGGGCTAATCTTGTCCGAACTAACTTATCCGCAGCAAATCTCAACGAGGCTAACCTTATAGAAGCTAACCTTTATGGGGCTAAACTTGAAAATACTCACCTTTGTCAAGTCAATCTCATCGGTGCTAACCTGTGTGAAGCAAACTTAAAAAGCTCGGACTTGAGTAAAGCCGATCTCATGGGGGCTAACCTCAATTACGCACAATTTGGCAAAGCTAACCTCACAGAAGCTAACCTGTTTGGAGCCGATCTAAATGGGGCTAATTTCTACAAAGCGATTATGCCTAATGGGACGAAATATACATATAAATAGCGACATGAACAAGCAGCAACGTTGTATTATCTGTAAAACTAATTTTTCCTCTACACATTGTTTCTATTCAGCGCTGTGTGTAAACTGTGGAAACTTAAATTACACCAAACGCAATCAAACAGCCGATTTACAAGGTTTATTTGCTTTAGTTACTGGAGCTAGGGTTAATATCGGGTATGCAGTGGTTTTGAAATTACTCCGAGCGGGTGCGAGCGTCATTGCTACGACGCGCTTTCCTCACGATGCTGCTTCTAGATATGCCAAAGAATCGGATTTTTCTGACTGGCAGCATCGCTTGCATATTTACGGTTTAGACTTGCGGCATATTGTCAGCGTCGAGCAATTTACCCAACATTTGATTAATTTCTATCCTCGTTTGGATATCATTATTAATAATGCCGCGCAAACGATTCGCCGTCCGGCTGCGTTTTATCGTCATTTGATGGAAGGTGAATCTTTGGCTTTGGAACAGTTGCCGGAAGATATTCAGCCGTTGGTTGTTCGCTCTCACAATCTATGTTTAGGTAGTTTTTTTGATAAAACTTATCTTAAAACATCGGGTGATGAAGCGAATGCGATTGTAATTTCTCGGTTGAATGAGGGGGAGTCGTACTCTTCGCTTCTCCCTCCCGACTGCGAAGATGATGAGGCTTTTTTCCCGTTAGGAATGTATGCGGAAGATGGGCAACAGCTAGATTTGCGTCCGTTTAATAGTTGGTTGATGAAAGATGATGAAGTGAGTATTTTGGAATTGTTGGAAGTGCATGTGATAAATGCTATTTCTCCTTTCATTCTCAACAGCAGGCTAAAGCGCTTGATGAATAGTTATCCAGAGCAAAGCAAATATATCATCAATGTTTCTTCAATGGAGGGCAGATTCAATGGCGTTGATAAACCTTGGCGACATCCGCACACCAATATGGCAAAAGCGGCGCTAAATCAAATGACGCGCACTTGCGCTAAAGAATATGCCAAATACAAGATTTTTATGAATGGTGTTGACCCAGGGTGGATTAGCGTTTTACACCCTTACCCAATGGCAAAAAAGCAGCAAGAACGCGGAAATAAACCGCCTTTCGATGCTATCGATGCAGCGGCGAGGATTTGCGACCCAATTTATGTAGGATTAAATGAAGGACGCAATCCGTTTGGTAAGTTATTTAA
>DNGJ01000070.1 GCA_003486305.1 Cyanobacteria bacterium UBA11371 | reverse complement strand
TTACTACCGTTTGGGCTAAATAAACTTATTGTTACTTAATTTTTACATTATAAAAGCCCTTGATTTACCAACTTGGTTTCGCTTTGATAAAACTAGCTTATTGGAACGATTGATGCAAACGAGGCGATCGCCGAGCGAAACAAAAATAGCGATCGCCCAAACTCAATTCAGTCTCCTGGGGCTGAAAAAGCTTGCCCAAAATGAGCGATCGCCCCCAGATTTGTAGCCAGGGCGATCGCTCATCCTATCCTCAAGTACCGTAAAATCCTTAGTCCCTTGACACTCCAGGGTGTGGAATGTGGGTTTACCAAGCCCAACAGGCTCCACACTCAGAATCGGGCATCAGTAGCTTACGGACGGCAAGCGCGGTATTTGATGTGATAAACCAAACCACGGTGAGCCAAATCGAAGGAGTCAACGGTGGCACTTCCAGCGCCGCTGGCTGTCATCGCAGCATTCACGCGCATATTTATGCTGTCACCACAGCGCGACCAAACATCAGCTACAGTCGCTAAGCGATCGCGAACGTTATAGTTAGTTTCACCCCTGAAAGTTCTTGAAAAAACTGGGCCGCGAGTCCCTGCAAAAAAGTATTCTGCTCTTAAATTCCCAATCGTTCCTGGTGCTACATAACCACGATAATCAGCATCATAAAGAGAAATTTGGAAGCCTTCAGGGACTTTGATGGGAATGCTCAGATTACAGCTTTTCCGGGTTTGTGTTGAGATATTTCCCTGGGCTACAAACCGATCAAATAAAATGGTTAGTTCTTGACCATCGGGGCTGACGCTGACACTGGCAGAGCCACCGGGGCAACCAGTACCACCATAGGTTGCGCCTAAAATTTGAACTGTTTGCTGGGCCAAGGCGGGGCTAATCGCAGCGGCAGCGGACATTACTATTGCCGCCACTAATACTTTGGCAAACTTCATGGATTTTCTCCTGAATAAATTAAGTGTGATGTGGAGATGACTCTGACAATAATTTTTCTGTTAAGATTACCCTGACCAATAGAAGCAGAATTGAAACAATACTGCTTTGCTTAGAAAACTGATTCAATATGAAGAGCTAAATTCAAGTAAATAGCTCAGGCTTTTTTGAGGAATGGAATTCAGCGAAAAGCTTGATAACCAAAAAGCTTTATTCGCTGCTACTTTTTAAGATACATAGCAGCCAAATAAAGTTCCGCCAAATCTCTTATAAATTTCCGCAAGATCTCTGAACTTTCGCACTAGGTAAATGAGTGACGAGAGAAAGCGTTCTCCAGCAGTCCGCAGCCCATCAGCACAAAGCCCACAGATGGTGGTTTCCTTGACGAGCGGTTGCTTTGAACCACTTTCAGTACCTGGTGATTTCACTTATACAGCGCTTATACGTATATTACGGGTTTTGATGAAGATATATAAACATCGACGGGAATTAGTCGATCCACGCCCCGCACCGTCGTTGGCGGTACAAGCGACCATCGCGATCGCATACTTAGGTTGCGGCATTTACTCGTACAGGCGAACTAAAGCAGATGCCATCTTCATCGCCATCGTCCCCGCCGCGATCGTTTGTCGCGATCGCGTTTTCGGACAAATCTTGCCTCACCCTGGGGCGTTCTCCGGGATTAAAAATTTTTTCCTTCAGTTGCTAGGGGCAAGCAACGTCAGCGTTCATGAGCATTCCAAGGCTCTTTGGCGCCAAGCGTCAATCAGGGCAACTACCACTAATATAACGACAGCCCCAGCGCCACATTGTCTGAAAGCCTTGCAGCAGAAATGCTTTCATCTTTCACCAGCATAGAAGATAACAAGGATAACCATAGGGGACAGTCCATGTCATAATCTGTAACAGAGATTTTAATAATTCGATCCAATTGTTAGTGGGCATGAGCCATGAGCAACCAAGCTGTTGATGCGAAAGCGCTAGATAGATACGAATGCGGCGCCTGTGGCTATGTTTACGAACCCGCCAAGGGAGATAACAAGCACGACATCGCTGCGGGAACTCCCTTTGAAGAGTTGCCCCCAACTTGGCGCTGTCCCGTTTGCGGTGCGCGCGACAAGGTATTCCAAAACATTGGCCCTCTGGGAAGCGCATCTGGATTTAAGGCCAATTTTGGTTACGGCTTGGGTGTAAACACCTTAACGCCGAGCCAGAAAAATTTACTAATTTTTGGCGGCTTGGGGCTGGGATTTTTATTCTTCATCAGTCTCTATGGTTTACAATAATAAGTTTTGACCGAAACAGAATCGGCGATGAATCGAAGTTTGTTGCTTAGGTTCATCTGTCATACTTGACCCTTTTCACTGACCGTTGACGACTTACAGATAGCTTGGAAAGCAATGCACTCAATCTTAAGAGCCTTACAAAAAGTAGGAGTTTTGTTAGCAGTAGTCCTGCTGTGTATCGGTTGCAGTAAGGTACCTTCTACCAGTTTCAACCCCTGGCAAACCATTAGTTTACCAACCGAGTCGAACTTACAAGACATTGCTTTTACCGGCGATTCAATGCAGCATGGATGGGTGGTAGGCAGCGAAGCCACCCTGTTTGAAACAACCGATGGCGGTAAAACTTGGCAGGAAAAAAATCTGGAGTTAGGCGATCAAAACTATCGCTTTACTTCGGTGAGTTTTTCCGGACAAGAAGGGTGGATTGTTGGAAAACCAGGCTTGCTGTTACATACTGCTGATGAAGGAAAGTCTTGGTCGCGCATTCCCTTAAGTTCCAAGCTTCCAGGCGATCCGAATACGATTCTGGCGCTAGGTCCAAATTCAGCCGAAATGACGACTGATGTGGGGGCGATTTACAAAACTTCAGATGGCGGTAAAAACTGGAAAGCCCTGGTACAGGAAGCTGTAGGGGTGGTGCGGAATATTTCGCGATCGCCAGATGGCAAATACGTAGCCGTTTCCGCTAAAGGTAACTTCTACTCGACTTGGGAACCAGGACAACAAGCTTGGGTACCCCACAATCGCAATAGCTCCCGCCGCGTGCAAAATATGGGCTTTACCAAAGATGGTCGCTTATGGATGCTGGCGAGGGGCGGTCAAATTCAATTCAGCAGTCTTGACGATCCCGAAAAGTGGGAAGAACCACAATATCCAGAAATCTCAACCAGTTGGGGTTTATTGGATTTAGCCTATCGGACGCCTGACGAAGTTTGGCTAGCTGGTGGTAGCGGTAATTTGCTCTACAGCGCTGATGGCGGCAAAACCTGGCAAAAAGACCGCGAGGTTGAAAACGTGCCTTCTAACCTTTACAAGATACTATTTGTCCAGCCAGACCGGGGATTCATTATCGGGCAACAAGGCACTTTGCTGCGATACGAACCACCATCACAAGCGGCTTGAACCGATTTGTTAGATAGCTTGCCTGGTTCAGGTAAGCTATCTCATCAACAAAATCCCAGTCAAAAGTTTCCTCTTGAATTCGTAGCCCAATCGGGTAAAATAATCAATCAGGACAAGCGGAGTTCACCGATTAAGGTTGGATGAAAAAGCCCCTGGCGACGTGCTACGCGAGACTAGAAAAAGTCAATGTTAAAAGCCTCTGTTATGGGTGTCTTTTAATCATCTCAATCCTAAGCAGGTAAGCAAGTAGTTAAAGTGTGGTAAGTTTTCCCAAGTTACGATTTCTTGGGGAAAAAGCGCCCAGTAGCGGCACGGCAACCTTGGCTTCATTGGGTCGAGCAACAACGTTGAAAGTGCCGTGCCATTAAACCCATCGGGGTAAGACCCAAAAAAGAAAAACATAGAG
>DNGJ01000014.1:14944-26265 GCA_003486305.1 Cyanobacteria bacterium UBA11371 | reverse complement strand
GCAACATAGATACGTCGGTTTAAACTTGAAAATTGATCTGCCGTGTCCCTACATTACCTGTACCCCAGTAGCAAAATATAACAAATCCTGGCTTCCCACTCTCGGTGCAGTAGTGTAGTATCTCATTCAGCGATTACTTCGCTTTAAGCGATAGTTTTCGCGTTTTTGCCGCTGAATTCTGAGGTTGATCGAAAACCATGAATAGCATATGGCAAGATATGGCACAAACGCTGCATATGGGCGGATTGATGCCAGTGTATGGAATTGTGGCACAGGCACAGAACGCACCACCCCGACCGGCACCCCCGGCGTCGGTTCAGGATATTCCTGGGGAAACGGCTGCGGTTTTCCAAACATTTTGGTGGAATTTAGGCAACTTTATCCCGCAGATCCTGGCGGCGATCGCAATCTTACTCGTAGGTTGGCTAATCGCCGCGATCGCATCCGCCGCGATCCGGGGTATCCTCAATCGCACCAATATCGATAACCGCATCGCTGCTTGGATCGCGGGGCGTCCCGATGGCGCTGAAGCACCAGAAGTCGAGAAATGGATTGCCAATGCGGTCTATTGGATTATCATTATCTTCACGTTGGTTGCCTTTTTACAGGCACTCAACCTGACGGCAGTTTCTACCCCGCTCAACCAATTACTCAACCAAATTTTTGATTTCCTGCCCAAGTTAGCAGGTGCTGCGGTTCTATTAGCCGTTGCTTGGTTACTGGCAAGTTTGGTCAAGCTGGTAGTAACTCGCTCGCTGCGGACGCTCAATTTGGATCGGCGTTTGGGTCAGCAAGTTGGAGAAGCACCCGCAACTGGGTTTTCTCTGAGCGAAACCATTGGCAATACGCTGTATTGGTTTATCTTTTTGCTGTTTCTCCCGGCTATATTGAATGCGTTGCAGTTACAGGGAACGCTGCAACCTGTACAGCAGCTGGTCAATGAAATTCTGTCGATTCTGCCGAACATTTTTGCGGCGATATTAATTGGCGCGGTCGGTTGGTTAATTGCTCAAGTTGTCCGCCGAATTGTCACCAATTTGTTAGCAGCAACGGGGACGGATCGGGTAGGTGCCCAATTCGGCATTTCTCCCACTACTTCGGGTCAATCGTTGTCTGGGATTATCGGTACGGTTGTCTACGTATTGATTTTAATTCCCACCGCGATCGCTGCCCTCAATGCGTTGCAAATTGCCGCGATCTCCGTACCGGCGATCGCTATGCTTGAGCAAATTCTCAACGCCATTCCCAGAATCTTCACCGCTGGGGTAATTTTGGCGATCGCTTACTTCATCGGACGCTTTGTGGCAGATTTTGTCACGAGTATCCTGACTAGCGTTGGGTTCAATAATATCTTCACCTGGCTGGGTCTGCCTTCACCCACGCCTACCCGTCGGATTATCATTGCTCCAGCTTCCGCCCCAGTCCCTGAAGAAACTCCTCCAACAGGAGAATCAACCGCACCTCAGCCATCAGCCACCACAACTCGCACCCCATCGGAAATTGCGGGCATTGTGGTGCTGGTCGGGATTATGTTGTTCGCGATCGTACCGGCAACCGAGGTACTGGCTTTCCCAGGTTTAACGGTGATTGTTACGGGAATTCTGGCGATTTTTGGTCGCATTCTCGCGGGCTTGATCGTTTTTGCCATTGGTCTGTATCTGGCTAACCTAGCCTTTAGCTTGATTGTCAGTTCCGGCACGGCGCAAGCGCGCATACTCGGTAATGCAGCCAGAATTGCGATTATTGCCTTAGTGTCTGCGATGGCGCTGCAACAAATGGGAATCGCCAGCGATATCGTTAACTTGGCGTTTGGTTTGTTGTTGGGCGCGATCGCTGTCGCCATTGCCCTCGCCTTTGGTTTGGGGAGTCGCGATATCGCCGCCGACCAGGTTAGAGAATGGCTAACCTCGTTCAAAGACAAAAAAGACAAACTCTAATGGCAAGCTTGCTAATGGCTAATGGCTAATAGTTAATTGCTAATGGTAAAACCAGAAAATATTCTCACCAGCAATTAGCCATTAGCAATTTCAACTTCGCTTGCAGCTAATCAATAGCTAATAGTTAATTGCTAATGGTAAAAGCAGAAAATATTCTCACGAGCAATTAGCAATTAGCAATTAGCAATTAGCGATTAGCTATTGGCAATTTCAACTTCGCTTGCAACTCATCTTTGAGGCGATTGAGAATCGATTCTTCATCTAGCGATTCCAAAATTCGCGATACAACGGCTTTTGGGCCATCTGGTCCCCAAGCAGCGCCATTAGCCAAGTAAGTTTTCGTTACTTGTCCGATGGCGTAGGAAGAAACACCGGCAACCCCCGCTTGGGTTAAGGCGACTGATACGTAAGCGCCTAAAGACGCCCCACCCGTTGCGGGTGTTGCCAAACCCAACAAGCTTTTGAGCGAACTTAAACCGAAGTTCGCCAGCAGTTCCCCTGCACTTAAACCGCCCATTGCGATCGCTATCTTTTGCAGTAAGTTCACCGCTCCGGCTTGGGTCATTTCTATACCATAAAGTTTAGATAAAGTCAAGATTAAAGCTACATCAATTGTAGCGCTGCTGAATAAATCGATAACGGCGATCGGATTGAGAGCGATCGCAACGGCTTTAGTAATAGCTGCATTCCAAATCAATCGGTTCGCGCTACCCTCTCTAATTTCCATCTTGCGCTGCACCAATCGCTCGTTAACATCATCGGCGTAGAGCATGGTATTCAAAGCAACTAAAGATTTCCCTTCTCGATCCAAAATCTCGAGAATTTTTAGCTTCAATTCATCGACTTGGGGCGTACCGGGTTGCCGCTGTACTGATAAACTGCCATCAGGACGGCGAGTCGCTTTAGCAATGAGGGGCGATGCAGCCGCCATGACAATTTCATCGGGGGAAAGCAACTCGCGCACTCTTTCATCGCGGATTTTCTGATAAATTGCCTGCCTATCGGCGTCTGGATATTGGTCAATTTTGTTAAACACGAGCAGAATTGGCTTACCTACTTCGCGCAATTGAGACAGCGCCTCGTGTTCGACTTTGGTCATGTCGCCCGCGATCGCAAATAATATCAGATCGGCACTTTTAGCTACGTCGCGAGCCAAGGTAGCGCGAGTTTCTCCGTCCACCTCGTCGAGTCCGGGAGTGTCTATCAGTTCGACTTGGGAATTGTCAGCACCGCGTAGGGTTACTTGCAGGATAGAGCGCGAGGTATCCCCAGAAGGTTGCCAATTCGCCCGCTGACTCGTGCGAGTAACGCCGTGCAAAGCACCAGTTTCAAATACTTTTTCACCCAACAGCGCATTCAGAAGCGAAGATTTACCCCTTCCCACCATGCCAAAAACCGCAATCTGCACCACAGAGCGTTCTAGCTTGGAAAGCATCGCCTGCAAATCATCAATCGCCGGTTCTAGTCCAGACCGCTCTTGAGGCGTCAGATCTAGATTTTGTACCAAATCTCGCAAAGCCGTTTGTGCTTGTTGGTAATTCAATTGCGCCTGAAGATCGGAAAAGCTCTCGACTGTGCTTTGCAGTTGCCGATCCAGGTCTGGGGGATTTAAGGGAGTAGGGGGGAAGAAAGGTTTCTTGTCCCCAGAATTTTTAGTACTCAAGACGGGATTCTCCAAGGATAGACAAGGATAGCTGTGGTGAGGTGCGATTTTTAGCCGCATCGCCCAACTGCTTCGATCCTAAGAAATATTTAATCTCCGCATTTGCGGCGCAAGCTGGTGATGCCAAGAGGTTTTTATCATGGGTAATTAAAAGAACTTGGAATAAATCGAGTAACCATTGAACCGTGAGTTCTAAACGTTTACCGGAAACCACTGCCTATGTTCGGATTACCGTACAGTCTTGGCAGTTGGGCAAAATTGAGGGGGAAGTGAGAGCGGGTGAATATGATTGGCAGTTCCAGTGGTGTTTTAGACAGGGGAAGTTATTCCTTCAGCCTTCCCTGGGACGCGCGCTGATTCAAGAACCGCTCAGCCGTTTTTTGGAGAAATCCGACTACAAGCTTGAACCTGGGGGGGACTATGCTTTTACCATTCGCGCCGAGTTGTAGAATTGTAGATTTGAGATTTTAGATTTTAGATTTGTTTTCAATCTGAAATCTCCTATCCCCGCGATAAATATCTTTCAATTAGAAGGATAGCAACAATATCATCTACGGGTCGTGGGAGGGGTCGCATACCCTTTGGAACCAGGCGAGAAAGACCGCTTGGGGGGTACATTTCCCAGTAGCGATCGCGCGCTTCCAGGGTACTATAGCGCTCGTCTACAAGCATAATCGGCGGTGGTTCTGGTAAGTCTTGTTCGATTTGCCGCTTCCAAACTTTAGCCGTTGTCTGATCTCCCAT
The DNA here is from genome assembly GCA_003486305.1 of Cyanobacteria bacterium UBA11371. GTDB lineage: Bacteria > Cyanobacteriota > Cyanobacteriia > Cyanobacteriales > Aerosakkonemataceae > Microseira. The sequence goes on along the minus strand of DNGJ01000014.1, from coordinate 21,921 downwards.
CACCAGGATAGAGATGCGATACTTTTGCCGCAAGCGGGAAATCGTAGCGATCGCCACTTCTGCTGCAATCACTTCGTGGTAAAACAGTTGGCGATTTGATCCCATGACCGCGATGCCGCATTTATCGCGTCCCGGATCGAAGCCTAAAATCGCTGAGTCAGCGGACATACCATAATTCATAATTTTGCACCAGAGTTACAGAGGTAGTTTTAGCTGCGAGTTACTCTCCCTCAAGGTAGAAATTTGGCTGTAATAGAGCCAGCGCAAGGGATTTGGGCTGATAGAAGCGCAGTAACTGTCGTAACTCAGTTTCAAGTTCCAGGATAGGCGAATTGGGTGGAAAACAGCTTTAGTGCAAGGTTTTTGCTCGGGCAGGGGATTTATTAGTAATTTTTGAAACGCTTGTAATACAGAGGGTGCTGTTGGAAGAGGAGTTGGAGCAGGCGAGCGGCTTCACTCCCATGATATCAAGCCTTTAAGGCTAAACTCTGAAGGAACCGCGATCGCTCGTTTCAAGCTGCCGTCTGGAACAGATTTGCACGCTTGGCTTGAGCAATATCCAATTCGGTGCGTCCCCCGATCGCAATTAATTAAATAACCGATTTGGTAAAAGCAGGTTTTTCCGGCTTGGGGTTTATATACAAACGCGACTAAGCGTCAATTGCTTAGGTGAACTGCCAAGTTCAATACACAAGATGCTCGCTGTTTTCGACGAAATCATTTCCCTGTAGCCGCATTTTGCTGCGGTGCATTACCCCTGCTGTGAAACTATGAACAGTAAACTCTCTAACTTTCCTTTTCAAACTCCTGATGTTTCGATTGACTCGGCTGCACCCAACAACGATTTCCCACAGGGGGATCTAGGGTTAGAAATGAATGTCGAGACGCTGGCTGACTATATTGTGAGGGAACTCAAGGATCGCACCCAATTGGGAACCAAGGTAGAAACGGTGCATCCGGCGTCGTTACACATGGTGGCGATGCGAATTGCTGCTGAGGTAGTCAGAATTTGTCGCTCTAGCGCGCGCATCCAAAGGTCTGGCTGTGTCCGGTGTTGGCAGATAAGCTTGGCGCGGCATCGGGTTGCCAAGTGTTTGAAGTACTATTATTTAGGATCGAAACAGGCCAGGATCGAATTGCACAGTACCTTGGGCGCGATCGCTTACCGCTACATTACACCGATGCGATCGCAGGTGAGTTTCCAAGTCCGCTATCACCTGTTAGAGGACTTTCTGCAAAGTTTTTACATCGAGTCCCTCACCGTCTTCCGGCGCGAACACCAATTAGCTGAAAATTACACGCCCCGCACCACGCTGGAATTAGCCGAGTATATGGCATTTAGCGAGCAATATGCTCGCCGTCGCATCAGCCTGAAACGGGGTGGCGCGCAGCAGTTGCTCGTGCTGCGCGCTCAAGGGTTTTCCCGTCGCCAACCTGCGGAAACAACCCTAGATATGGAATTGGCTGCGGAACCACCCCGCGACGATGGAGAACCCAAACGCTGTCAAGCGATGCAACAGGTGCGCGCTTCGATGGTATCAGAGGCGAGCGATCCGGCAGAAAGTTTTTTGCGCGATCGCGTGATTGAGGAGTTGATAGGCTATTTGGAATCCAACGGTCAATCGGACTGCGTAAATTATTTAAACTTAAAACTGCAAGATTTTTCCGCACCAGAAATTGACGATATTTTAGGGCTAGAAGCGCGTCAGCGGGATTATCTGCAACAGCGTTTCAAGTACCACGTAGAAAAATTTGCTAAGGCGCATCAATGGCAACTGGTACATCAATGGTTAGGAGCGGATTTGGAAGATAATTTGGGGCTGAACGAAAAGCAGTGGCAAGCATTTTGCCAGCAACTGGAACCGCAGCAGCAGCAACTGTTGCAGCTCAAACGCGATCGCAACAGCGACTCTGCGATCGCTCAATATCTGCAATGGACAACCAAACAAGTCCAACGCCAGTGGTTCCAGCTTTTAGAACTTGCTTGGCAATTCCGCAACGGTACTTTTAAACCCAAAGTATCTGCTAGTAGTTAAATCTATTCCGAATCCCGCTATAGCCGACAACTGATTGATAAGCCTCAGCTACAAGCTGGGGCTGTTTTAGTTTTATTGGCGTTTCCTTTATAGCTTCCAGTAATTCAATCAAAGCCTCTGGAATTGGTTCGTTGGATTGATTCTCCCACTCATGAGCGATATCCCGCTCAAATTTTTCCCATTTTTCTCGATTAATTTTTTGATTTTCTTCATCCCAAAGCGCCAAACCCTCCAGCCACCAGCTTGCTTCGCTCGCTCGCTCTTTTTTCCGGCTCATATTTTTTTTAATTTCATCCACAATAGCTTCTGATAATTCCTCCCATTTCTCGTAAATTGCCAAATAGCCTTGACAAAGAATTATTAAAGCTGAAAGCTGTTGAAATTCTGTCGCTGTCCAACCTTCTATGCTCCAATTATTATGATTTTCTATTAAGTATTTTTCCAGTTCGGCGAAATGCTCAATTAGATATTCTGTCCCGCACTCCCAAATTAGCGCGTTAGGAAATTCTGCCTGATATTTTTCGTTGGCTTCTTTTGGCTCTCCTGCCCCTTGAATTATAAATATAATTAAATTAAAATTGATATTATTTACTTTATTTCTCAATTCAGCGTTATTCCGTTGGCTGGCATGAATTATCCCTACTTTTGGATTTGAAGATAGCGTGCCGTTCAAATTAGCCGAGCGACTATCTAAATTGATATAACCTTTTAACTTGGGTTTTAATTCATCTTGCAAATCCTCATCCATGCGTTTGAGGTAGTAGTAAATTTCCATTTCCGAGGTCATATTGTATCTGGTTGGGTTACTCTTAGTCATTTATATGGATTTTGTTTAAAAAGGGGCTAAGAGCTAATAGCTAATGGTAAATCTGGGAAATATTCCCACGAGCAATTAGCAATTAGCAATTAGCCATTTTAGTTATAACGACCAAGTTTTAGCCACGCGAATCACTTCATCAATACCTTTATCCCATACTTCGCGGATCGCTGCACGCCGTTGCGCCATGTCTTCCCAAGACATTAACTTGCCTAATTTCATATCGAAATAAAAGATGTTTGGAAACGCATAAACTTGTCCTCTTCCCACTAAAATTTTTAGTGCATCCAGAACTCCCATTGATGCACCAAAGTAAGCTGGCGGGGATGAATACCAATAGTAAGAAGGATTTTCTTGGAGAAATTTTTGCAGAAAATCTGGTTCGTAACTCGATAAAGCTGCTACCCAAATATTCCATTCTTTTTGAATTGCTTCGCGGGTAGCGGGGTTATTTATATCGGGAAAACCATCTTTCCAAGTTAACCCATCTACATCTCGCCAAATAGTACCGTAGTGATGTTTTCCGGGGAAGTAAACTGTATGTAGAATGCTCCAACCAATGTTAGCAGCTACTACCATTGGGATATTTTTTTTAGCACAAACTTTGCCCAACATTAGTCTCGCAGCGGCATTATCGACGCCTGCGACGAGGACATCAATTCCTTCTACCAAACGCATGGCGACTGCTTCGTCGCTAAGATCTCCTGTAAAACCATTAATTTCAGCAAATTGATTGTGGCGTTTCATTTCTCGACTCGCGGCGGCGACTTTTTCCACGCCTGCGGTGTCGTAGGTAGCGAATGCTTGTTCGACGATATTTTCGACGCCGTAAGCATCGCGATCGCATATCCTAATATAACCAATTCCAGACTTAGCCAGCATCAAGGCTGAAATCGCACCAATTCCCCCAATTCCTCCCACAGCAACTTTGGCATTTCGGAGTTTTTCTTGACCTTTACAACCCCACATGCCAAATTGCCTTTCCATCGCCTCCATGTATTCAATCATATTAATTCTCCGTTTCGGGTATGTGTATCGCTGTGATGCGAAGACAAACAAGGTTTGAATCAGATTTATCTTCTTTTATCCATCGACCTTCGCTTAAATTGAACGTTCCTTCTTCTCCCACTACCTCCAATTTTGCGGCGACTTTTCGCAACAGTTTAATTTGATCTATCGTTCCTCCTTGGTTGGGTTGATCTCTATAATCAGATCCTTTTCTATTCGCCCAAATTTTAATCACTCGACCCCAACCATCGCCATTAACTGGTTCGCCTTGTTGGTCGATTTCCCAAGTTTCAATTTGGATGGGTGCATCGGTTCCTTTTTGGACGACTAGATTAGCAATTTCGTTCTTCAGGTTTTTCCAAGCTGCGTCAGGATTTTCCCAAAGTCCGTAAAGGAAAATATTTTTCTCGCTGCTGGGTGTTTCGGAATCGGAAAAAATTTCATATAAGTTAACTCTGTAATACTTTTTACCACCTTCTATAATTTTTTGCCTAAATGTTTTAGTATCGACGATGTTAAAATGCTGGCAAGCATCTTCAAAACATCGATCGAATTGTTTCTGTTTTTTAGGTTCCAGATTCCCGCCCAATGCTTTTTCTGTATTGATACCGTGAGCTAACCTGCAAAATAAATATCTTACCATTGCGTGACCGCAGGCAGTTTTGAGTAAAAGACCTGCGACTTCTTTGCGATAATCTTTTGGTACTAAGGTGCGGACGAGTTCGTTAGAAATTCGATTGCTCATTCCGTCGCGGGATTCTTGTAATTCGAGAAATCCTGGTTCGTCGCCGCTGAATAAATGTTGAGCGCAAGCTGAAGCGGAACTTGCTGTTGGTTTTAATATTGGTAAAACTTTTTTACACCAGCTATCTGCGTGGACTTTTTCGGGGAATAGATAATTGTAGAAAGCTTTTTTTAAGATAGCTTCTAGTTGTTTTTGGTCTTGTTCGATTTCCTCAAAGTACAAGTTTCCCAAGACTTGCTTTTCTGCGAGTTGTCTGAGATAGCGATAATCTGGATATTCGCGTAATTCTTCGCCTAGTGCGGTGAAAATAGAGGTGCAGGTTTTTGTTTTGTTGACGAGCGCGATCGCAAACAACAATCCTCCTAACCTTGGATGGTTTCCGTGAGGATACTCTGGATCTCGTTTAAAGTCAATATCGACTAAACAAATATCAAAATGCATATCCAGCATGTAATTTTTGGCATACTCTAACGAGCGGCAGATCGTTACCTCCAAATCGAGTTCGCTATTATAAATACATTCTAAATTAACTTCAGGATTTATACTAATTGTTCGTTTATATTTTCCCCACCCTTCATCCTTCAGAATCAGTAAGGATGGATAAAGTTCGTTAGCAAACATTTGGTCGTCAAGTACAAGCACTCGAAAGCCAATTTCCGAGGGAGGTTCTATTGCTACTAATTGGGGAAGAAGTTGTTGTTTTAACGCTTTAGTTCTACTGGTAACCATCTTAATTAACCGATTTTATTGTTTCATGAGAAAGTTAATCCCTTTTTCCCAAAGGGTCAGGTTATAATCCATTATCGTTGAATAGGTATAGCCATCCGGAGATAATTCACCTGTGGCATGTCCTCCAAGTGCTTCAAAGAAAGCTTCTAAAGATTTAAGGCCGTGAATTGGGCTTTTTTTCCGGTCGTATTCATAACTAGATGCCTTTTGCGGATTGAGATAATTGCCGATCTTAATTCGGAAAATATATTCACATTCGTGATTTTCAAACGTTGTTAATAAAATTTTTACTTGGCTGCCAATAATGCTATTCTTTTCTATATTTGATACTACTTCGCTGAGAGCCGACATTAAGTAAAGCTCGTTTACCCATTTGTTTTGTTCGTTGCATAATTTATCAGTTAGTTCTTGTTGTATTTCCCGATCTATCTCTGTAACAAAACCACGTTTTTCTTCAATTTCTTCGATAAAAAACTCTGAAATTGACTCGATCAAGTTATATTCGGAAAAATCTACTACTCGCAAACCATCTGTAGAATTATCTATATGTTCGAGAGGACGACGGCTTACGAAACTCATCATTGCAGGAAGGGTAGCAATTTGATTCGTTAAATCGAAGATCAATTCTTTCGCGTCATCGGATTCTATATGTTTTTCTACTAAAAATTTAATAATAGGCAAAGCTTGTACGGTAATATAAGTTCTAACGGTGTGGACGGTATGGCGACCGGCTTCTAGTTGAGCAATTTTGAGTCCATCGTCTAAAATGTGAGGCGAAACTGCTAGCATATTCCAAGCAAAAGTAATCGCATCTACAACTTCAGCTAACTTTTGATGTTGTAAAACTTCAGCAGTCAAGCCAACAATTAGACCGTAATCGTTTTGCGGCCTTTTGGCAAATTCTTTCCGAGTTCCAAGTAAGTAAACTACAATCGTTGAAGTTTTGGTTTTACCTCGAAGCGCAGAAATTTCTTCTGCCAAAAGACAGGGATAAACCCCGAACCACTTCCAGCTTTGTCTTATTAATAATTTTTGGTCTTTGATATCGGAAAAATCGGCGATAAAATTATTCATATTAATTTCAATTTTATCGCTGGCAGGAACGTCAAATTCCATCCAGGCATCTCGGCCTAATTTTAAAATTTCTTCTCGGTCTTTTTGGCTTGGTTCTACGGGGTAATCTTGTCGGTTTAAAAAGATAACTTTTGGCGGAAAGGAACCGGCTTCACCGGGTGTTTCTAGGCGGCGAATATCCCAAGGCCAAAGACCTTTTCCCGTATCTGGATAGCGAACTAATCCCATAAATTGGTTAAAGCGATCGCATAACCTTTGGCGCGACTTTTCATCTAAGTCCGCGTCTCTGCTATCGCCTCCTGGCGGAGTTAAACGGTTAAAAATATTAACCATCATCCTCCCCTGTACCTCAAACGCAGTAGCAAATGCAACAAAGTCTATTTCCTCCCACTTTTTCAAAGTTAGTTCCAATATAGTTTTCAAGCGCTTGTCGTCTGCTCCGGTAAAATTAAACTCGAAGTCTCGCGCTATTGATAAAAGTTTGATCGGATCTTCCATTTGCTTACTCGTTTGTCATTTATTCAGCGGTAAAAACAACTGGCGGGGGGCGGGTTTATAACCATTGTCG
>DNGJ01000014.1:0-14592 GCA_003486305.1 Cyanobacteria bacterium UBA11371 | reverse complement strand
CCCGCCCCTACACAACTGACGGGGGCGGGTTTATAACCATTGTCGCTTATTGTATAAATGGTTGGTAAAACCCGCCCCTACTAATGACCAATTACGGTGCTGGTGTCCATTTTCCATCGACAATTTTCCTCACAACTATGGGAAAGTGGATGTTACCATCTTGACCGACGGAAACAGTTCCGACTGCTAGGGGAATGTTTGCGATCGCACTTAACCCCTCGCGCAATTTTTCCGGTTCCGTTCCTCCTCGCTTAGCCGCCAATAAAAGCAATCTCAGCGAATCATAGCCAAAAAACTCAAAAAACACCGGAGTCTTGCGAAAGCGGCTTCTGTAGCTGTCTACAAATTGCTTTAATTCGGGAGTACCAGCGTTTAAATCGGTGGCGAATTCGGCAGTCGTATAGTAGAGGCCGTTAACAGCTTCCCCCGCCGCTTGTAAAATTTCTGGCTGGCTAATCGTACCCATTGACAAAAATGTCGCCGTTACCCCAGCTTCGCGCAGTTGAATCGGAATGTTGGCGATACTTTTACCATAACCGACAATATAAACTGCATCGGGTGCAGCTTGTTTAATTTTCCAAGCTTGCGTCCGAAAGTCTACATCATCGGGATTGAACGCTTGTGCTTCTATTATATTTCCTCCTAATTCGGTAAACTTCTGAGTGAAGCTGTCCCGATAACTAATTCCGGTACTATTGTTAACGTAAATAATTGCGGCTTTGCGAAGGTTGAGCTTGTTAAAAGCATACTCTGCCATTGTTGACGCATCGCTTTCGGCGCTGACAAAAAACCGGAATACCCAAGGATTCTGACCTGTTATCCCGTTATCGGGGACAGAAGTTGCTAAGAGGACGCGCTTGTCTTTTTCTGCTAAGGGAATTAAAGCTTTTACACCTTCCTGAACGGCAATAATAGATGGGCAATTTTTGATGTTGACTAAAGATTGATAAGCAGTCACAACTCTAGCCGCATCGCCACCCGTGTCTGAATACTCAAGCTCGAGGTTAAGCTGTTTAGAAGCGGGTTGTTTTGCATAATCTGTCCTGGCAATATCCATGCCGTTTTTAATCGATTGACCGATATAAGCAGAGTTGCCAGTAAGCGGTAAAATCACCCCGACGCAAAAATTATTGGCGGCTGTTTTTTGATGCCGTCCAAAGACATAACTTAAACCGAACGTACTAATTAGGGTTGCGATCGCTATGGAAATCACCCATAGTTTATTCGGCCTCGTTCTCAAATAAGGCTTAAAATTATACATCTTCAGTTTTGGTTCTACACCCCGGTAATTAGACTATTTAATCTTGCGCGTTGCTGGTGTCTGGATGTCCGATAAAAAAGCTGTATAAAGCAATTTCCGAAACACCATCAACGTCTAACAAGTCATGGATAGCATCATCGTAAAAACTGACGATTGGACACGCACCCAAATTCAAAGCGGTAGCTGCTAAAACTAAATTTTGCCCCACATGACCTGCTTCTAAGTGAGCATAACGGTATGCTCGATCGCCATATTTCCACGTTAGTCGCCCAATGACTCCTGTCAATAATGCTACAACAGGTAAGCGCTGAGGGAAATGGACAAATGCAGCGCGAATTTCTGCTGGCTTAACTTTATGTATGCGCTCGATTGTGTGGGAATTCGGCTCATAATGCCAAATATCGCACTCATCGTCATTTTCATGGTTGAGCGTTGGTATAACTAAATACAATTCCAGGGGAAAAAGACGACCCGCAGAAGGCGCATAGCGAAAGGAAATCTCTCCCCCGTCTAATTCCACATTTCGTTTTGAGTTCCAACCGTAGGTTAACTCGCACAAAACCGCAAGTTGTTCTAATGTTACTGGTTTTGGTTCAAATTCGCGTACCGACTCGCGCCTTTCGAGTACGTCTTTAAAGGTGACATCCCCGATGGTATCGAGGGAATGGGGAAGCTGGTGGCGGGTGGCGGAGCGATATTTTTTGCCTCCGGTGGCGACGGTGGATTCAATTTCTGCGATCGCTACCATATTAGTCTGTCGATTTAATGCAGCATTGGGATTAGTATCTGCATTAACAACTCGCGCTTCCAACAGCGGATGCATCTTCGTATTTTCATGATAAATTTCGTATAGTTTCGGCTGTTGAACTTCAGGAGTTGCTGCTAACATCCGCACAAAAGTTTCATCGGTTTGCATAATGCTAATTGTTAATTGCTAATTGCTAATTGGTCAAGAGGGGCGGGAAGGGTTAAATTCTCTGTTTGTGTCAAAGGTTATGGGTAAAACCCGCCCCTACAATGTTTATCTGCGGTATTTAAGGCCAAGGATGGGGCATAGTATTGATGATGGCGTCTTTATCTATATTTATTCCTCCTATCGTTGTGGGTAAGCGAGTTGCTGCTAATTCATCCGTTCCCAAATCGGCCAAATAAAACGGTACTAAACCAGGCACAATTACTTTAACAACATAAGCACCCATTTCTATCACATCAGGCGTAGTCATATCCAAAACAAAAATATCTTTCAACTCGTTCCCAGGTTCAACCTGGGAACGATATACTAGAGGCTCCGCCTCGGCTAAAAAGGCGGGTTTATTCTCAAACAAAAACGATACATGCGATACCATTTCCGGGTCAAAATAAAGTTCCGAATGTTGGGCAAAACTGCCGGGAATTGCCTCTTCTCCTCCTGAAAAATCTTGCCGCAAACAATTTAAACCAACTCGCCAAGAAACGCCTTTCCAACCTAAACAAGCTTCCCGAAAAGCATGTTTCGCAGCATCATTAATATCGACGGCTGCACCCGCACCAAAAGCAAAAATCGGCGCTCCAGCTTCTGGAAAATGACCGATAATCGCTAAAATAACTTTATAGCCAAGCTCGGTAGAAATATCGCGGATAATTGTTTTAATACCGCGATTTTCCATCCGCTGCACTTGTTCTAAATAACCCTCTGGTAGGATGTTGGCAGGATTAATAAAAGTACCCCCATTTTTGTATAACCATACAAGCATGAGCGCATCGCGTTCTACTACTTCCCTTAAACCTCGATCTATGGCATCTTCTAAAGTCATGCCGCAAGCCATACCGTTGGTAGTTTGAAATAGATTGATGCTTTCATTTTGGGTGAGGAATTCAACGGGTAATTGGTAATTGGGAGAATTACTATTTAGTTTCCAGGCGGGTAAAACGCGGCGAGGGGAGTTTACTGCTTGTTCGCACCAAGCTTTTCTGGAGATGGTTTTGGGTAGTAAGAAGGGGAGGTTAAATATAAAGTCTGCGGATATAGAATTATCCGGATTTTGCCCGGGTAATTCTGCTAGCAAATCTTCTGTAAGGGCGAAAACGTAACGCTCCAAAGCTTCGCCGCAAGCAGATGCGATCGCATTCTCATTATCTTCCGATATTCCGCATCCCACAAACCGATCCGCTGTTTCCGGGAGTCTCGCTTCTAAATTTTGGCTAATCCGCGTCCCCCACACGTGAAACCGAAAATCTGTAGGGCGTCGCTGCAATTTCACCAACTCGCGAATCGGACTACCTTTTCCCACCCAATCACTTAACAATTTAGGTTTCATAATTATCAAAATCAGTTTTGTAGGGGCGGGTTTTACCAATTATCTATGCAATAATGCAAAAATTATTTAAACCCGCCCTGGTGAGTTGTCAGTAGGGGCGGGTTTTACCAATTATCTATGCAATAATGCAAAAATTATTTAAACCCGCCCCGTCAGTTCTTTCTATTTCTCAATGACCAAATTAAGCATCTATTAACGCTCCCTCCGGATATTTTTTTAACCTACTGCATACCCGACAGCGGGGATTTTTCAAAGCAGGATATTCAGCAAAAGTAACACTGCGAAGATCTATTTCATGAATCGATGTTAACGCCCTAGAAAGCCCCGCACCGCTCAAAAATTCTACGCAAATTCCTGCTAGTAAATTAGCCGCAGATAAAACCATCGGATAGCTGCCTGCTTGGGGAACAGAGGGTGAAAGATCTGGGTAAGGTATATTTCCCTGTCGTTCGTGTATGCAAGCCTGACAAGCTGTTACGCCGGGAACTAAAATAGGGCCAAAAGAAACGGTGAATTTTTTCCACCATCCCACTATTAAAGGTTTGTTGTGTTTTACGCACCAAGAATTAACCCTTAAGACTTGTTCCCAAGTTTCTCCGAACAAAATAATTAAATCCGCAACACTCGCAAAAGTTTCCCACTCCTCGCTAGTTGGAATAACTTTCGCTTCTACTCCCGATGCGTTTAATCCATTAGCTATTAACTGACAAAAATTCTGCTGTCCCTGTAACAAAACTTGTGCTTGGGCTAGCTTATTTAAAATTTCTTCTGGGTTTTGCGATCGCCAAGCATAATTCGCCGCTTGATAAATATCTTGATTGCGGTAAAATTGGTAGATGAACCCCGATTCCAACAAAAAATTTAAGCCAGATATTACAGCGGCTTCAGCAATTTTTTTCGAGTGAAGTTCTGTAACTATCCCTGCCACTGTTCGAGTTCCATCTAACAGAGGTAGTAATGCTAACAATACTGGCTGTGATTCCGAATCTAGTTCAATTTCACCAATTTCTTTACCTGACAAAAAGGCTTTAGTTTCCTTGATTTCTACATCCGGTCTTAAGCCAATATATTTACCCTGGTCTATTTTTTCTTTCATTGATTTAACGTTGGGTGGCTTTACTGCAAGCACTAGAGGTTTCTGCTGCTGCGAGAAGTCTGCCTTGTTGTAGCAAAATTCTCAGCGAATCGTTCGCTTTCAATCGTTTGGGTTGATGCAGTTTTAGACGGATTTTCATCTGGTGATACTCCTGTTTGTTTTGTTGATAAATTTAGTAGATGCTCTGATATTTATCATAGCATTTTCTGATCTTATAAAATTAAAAATTTGTTTTAGGGATAGCGATTAAACATAAAGTTTTAAAGTTAGTCATTTGCTGAAGGCAGCGATGAAGGCTTTGAGCATCCAAAGCAGAAAACGGCTCGTCCATTAAGAATGATTCGCCTTTGGCGATCGCACAGTAAAAAGCAAGCTTCTGCCTTTCACCGCCGCTTAAATTTGAGACTTTCTTACTAAGTAAATTGCTGACGTGGTGCGGTACTTTATCAACGCGGGCGAGATTTAGTGCTTCGCGAACTGTCAGATTGAGGCAAGTATTATCGCGAGATTGTAGTAGAGAAAGACCCAGGTTGACTCGTTCCCAAGGGGGTAATGCTTCAATGGGTTGACCGTTGAGTCGGATGCTACCTCTATGGATGGGGATTAATCCAGCGATCGCTTCCATCAAGGTAGTCTTTCCCCAGCCATTGGGAGCCTGCAAAATACTGATCTGACCTTTGTACAATTTAAAAGAAAGCCCTCGCACTTCACCATTTTTATCGGTTTTTCCGATCGCGAGGCGCTTGCCTCGGTAAACGACTAAATCTTCCACCGATAGCACAACCTCACTGGGATTTTCCGAATTAACAATTGTGGATAAAACAGCACCGCTAGTCAGAAGTTGATGCATTATTTTACCCTGCTCGCCAGCGAGGATATTTAGCCAATCCAGGAAACTACTGCTAGAGTTTTTTAGAAGTGATGCTCGCACTTTATCGGGAGATTCAACCGCGATTTTGCCGTTTTCTAGCGTCCATACAGTTGTTGCTAAATCTAAGATTCGGGGAATGTTCAGAACGTGTTCGACGATGACGAGAGTGACGTTGTGTTCTTTGGCTAAATGATTTAGCATTGCCATGACTTCGGCAATTCCAGCAGCATCTAAACCGGATAGGGGTTCATCTAAAAATAAAATGCGCGCGCCTGCACCAATTGCTCTGGCGATCGCTACCCGTTTAGACTGTCCTAAAGAAACTTTATCCGCCGATGAAGTTTCCCGACCTGCTAACCCCAAATCCAGTAACATCGCTTGGGAAGCTTCCAGGTTTCTTTTTTCTTGTTCTTGAGCCTCAGAACGACGTAAAAGCGCCCAAGCAGGGTTTTCTCCTAATTGATTGGGCGCGGCGCAAGCAATATTATCGAGTAAGTTTTGGGTCGAAAAGAGTCGAATATCTTGCCAAGTTCTGCCTATCCCAGCTAGTGCTACTCTTTCCGGCGTCAAGCGCGGGTTCAACTCCCACCATCGCCTGGGATAGCGAAACATCTCTGATACCCCATTGGTATGCAATTCAATCGCACCCGCATCGGGTTCTAAATTGCCTGTCAGAATATTCAGCAGCGTTGTTTTACCGGAACCATTCGCGCCTCGCAGCAGCACGACTTCACCCGCACTCAATTCTACAGAAACTCGATTTAAAATTGTTTGCCCCCCAAATTGCTTGTGCAAGTCTTGAACCCTCAGTAATACCTGCCGACCCGATAAGATTGACTTGATATCAGTTTGAGTTGATGGTTGCGGTTTTTCAACGGATTTGAGCGCAACTTCCGCCCAAGGAAACCTGAATCCTCCCTCAGAATTAGCGGCGTGTGCGATTCCGCAAAGCAAATCGCCGTCCGGGCGAATCGCATTTGGCAGATTTGGGGAATAAATAGTCATATCCCGTAAATAGTGGCAGTTGCTTTTATTAAGTGGTTTCAAAGACCATTGCCCAAATCGATGCAGGTGCCAAACCCATTATTTTAGGTATATTGACCATGCGCGGTCTTGTAACCCGGTTACAAGAAATATCAAAAGAAGCCGTAACCAGCACCCAGAGATAGGAGCGCCATTAACAAAACTTGCATTTTTCCACCACAGGCATTGCTTATTTAGGCTTTCGTTGTAACCAGTAGGGGCGGGTTTTACCGATCGCGTTTGAGACAAACAAACAATTTTAGTCTTCGGGCCCCCCAACCCCAAAATGTAGGGGCGGGTTTTACCGATCGCGTTTGAGACAAACCCATAATTAAACTACAAAGGATTGCAAATCATTGACCTACAGCCCAAGGGCTTTGTTTGTGTAGCGGCACCCTTAAGGGTGCCGCTATTGCATTCTTTCGCCGTACCTGATACGGCTGCTTTCCCGCTATAAACCCGCCCGCAACGCTAATCAATTCGATAATTTCCTGCCAAACCTTGGGGACGGAAGTGCATCATTACGACTAACAAAAGTCCGTAGAGTAACAAACGGATATTAGCAGCGTAAGCATCTGGTATGAACGTAAAGCGAAGCACTTCTGGAATCGCCACCAGCACCGCCGCCCCCACCAAAGGCCCCCAAAAATTACCAACACCGCCTACAATTACCATGCATAACATCAAAATCGAGCGATCTAAAGCAGCCGCACTGGGGTCTATGTAACTGACATAGGCGGCGTAAATTACACCTGCAATTGCCACCATAGAGCAAGCAAAGGCAAAAGCTTGAACTTTCAGCAAGCGCGTGTTTTTACCCAGGGCGCGCGTCGCCAATTCGTCATCCCGCATCGCTTGTAGCAGTCGCCCCCAAGGAGAATTCAGCAATAACCAACAAATCAACGTACAACCCCCAGCTAAAACTAGGGATAGCATCGCCATTGCACCGATTGAATCGAATTGAATACCCAACAACTTTGGTTTGGGAATTCCTGCCAATCCAAGAGCGCCGCCCGTGAGAGCAGTCCAGTTATAAAATAACCCAAACAGCAATACTTGAACGGCAAGAGTTATCATCACAAAAAAGTCGCCCCGAAACCGCCAAGCCGGTAAAGAAACTGCCAAACTTAACACGGCAGCAATTCCTATACTCAGGATTGTTGCAGGCATAAATCCCCAACCCAGTTTGAGCGTAGCGAGAGCGTAAACATAGCTGCCTAAAGCAAAATACCCAGCATGTGCCAGGGTTAACAATCCGCAGTAACCGACGATTAAATTTAGGCTCAGCGAGACAATTAGATAAATGCTCAGGTAAATCAGTAGGTGAAGTAAATAGTTCATTGCGGTAATTGGTAATTGGTAATTGGTAATTGGTAATTGGTAATCGTCTTTCCTATTACCCATTACCAATTACCCATTACCGATTCCCTATTTCTGATTCTAATCTGCCTTTTTGACCCAGGATACCGTTAGGTCTTAAATAGAGAAATATTGCTAAAATAATAAAAGTTATTGCATCTTGCCAGCGGGCGGAAAGTAGCCAAACTGCTTGGGAACGAATGATTCCTAGCAAAATTCCACCGATTAAAGGCCCCCAGAAAGATTGCCGCCCACCGATGAGTGCTGCTACTACTGCAAGTAGAACTGCTACCAGACCTGTGTTGGGGTCAAAGCCGACATCATAAGCGACTAAAAGAGATGCGATCGCTCCGAAAAAACCCGAAATTCCGAAGGCAATTCGCCGCAGTTGCAGGATGTTATAACCTTGGAGGGCAAATTGTTTGGGATTATCTGCCATTGCCCGAAATTGCAATCCCAGATTGCTCGATTTTAGCCAGATGTAAAACAGAGCGATCGCACCCACGCACACCACCAATCCTACAATCTGCGTCTGCGTTAGTCTAATATTACCAATAGCCGTTACTCGATCTATTCCAGTCCGCAAAAACTTGCTTTCCTGACCCCAAATTAAGGCAACAATTTGCACGATAATAATATAAATTCCCAAAGATGAAACCAAGTGAGCGCCCCAGGAAGCTTGTTTTAATTCCAAGAGTGCATGATTGAATACTTCGCAAGCCAGAGAAATCAATACACCTGTTATAATTGCTACGATTGTTGCCAAGTACCAAGGCCATCCCGCTTGCAAACAACTCCAGGCAATAAAAGGAACAATTGTGTATACACCTGCCAAGGCTAGATGAAAAACCCGCGTCGGCAAGTAAACTACCACAAAGGCTAAACCTAGTACAACAATAGTTAAACCTGCAATCAATCCATTCGCTATTATTTGCATCCATTAAACCCTCACTGTCAATATTGTAGGTTGGGTTGAACGGCAGTGAAACCCAACAATAACCTATTCACCGATGTAGTTGGGTTTCGTTACCTCAACCCAACCTACTGTCTATTGCTACAAGATATATGGATTGTAGGGGCGGGTTTTACCAATAACCAATGCCTTAAACAAACAATTATAGTAAACCCGCGAAGCCCCGTGTGTAGCCCATTGATGGGAAAACGGTATAATATCATTTCCTTAAGATTACCCGTAATCAGAAGCCGGGACACGGCATTATTAACGTTATCTGTGTCTCTGATATCTCTGATGCCGTGTCCCTACGCAACGACAGAGTGATGTTTTTTTATTATGGGCAATTCAACGGACATCATATAGTTTCTAGTTTCAAGCCTCATTGATAAACTAAATCCTCGACTTCTAGAAGAAGCCGAGGAGTTGAATCTAAGCTATGAAGTTTTCAAGGACGCTCCCGACGCGGAGAGGGGGAGACGCGGAGAAAGAATTCAGACGGGGATTGAAACCCCGCCTGAATTCGAGCGACTGAAATCGAAGATTTCAGTCGGGGTCTCAGACCCTTGGGACTTACGTCGGGAGCGTCGCCGCGTCAGGAGCGTCAGGAGCGTCTTCTTCGATGAGGCTAATCCGCTCGATTAATTTGCGAATCTTTGTAATTAGCCTTGAGTTGTTCCATTCCCGGACTCTGACGCCGGAATTGCCCCTTGACCGTTCCCTAGATTCACCTTGAATACCTTACGCCGCACTTCTTCTGCTTTTGGCAAGGTTAGCGTCAAGATACCGTTCTTAAAGTCAGCTTGAACTTTGTCGTTTTCTACTGGAACTGGTAGAGGAACTGTGCGTTGGAAATTGCCATAGCGGAATTCAGAGCGGTAGAAGCCCTTTTCTTCGGTTTTCTTCTCGTAGCGGTGTTCGCCGCTAATAGAAACAGCTTCCCGCGCTACTTGGATATCGAGGTCTTTCCCTTCTACACCCGGAATTTCTGCCCGCAAAACGAGATGGTCGTTTTCGTCTTTTAGTTCGATGGCAGGTGCCCAAGTTGTTGAGCTTGTTTCGCGGCTCATTCCTGCAAATTCATCAAACAATTGATCCATTTGACGGCGCAGAGATTCCATTTCATGGAAAGGTTGCCAACGAATGAGTGCCATATCTCAAGAACCTCACTAACGATTGACTGAAGTTAAAGTTTTAAACCTTTTTGTTTAGTAGGTAAGGCATTTCTGCCTTTGACTTTATAGTGCCGTATTTCAGCAATTGGGTTAGTGAGGTAAACCCTACAAATACGGTGGAATTTTCCCGAATCGCTAATGGCGTGTAAGGGCGTTCGCGCAGCGTGCCGGAGGCATTAGCAAATGCGATGAAATATTTCAGATTTACCGACAAGATAACAGCGCAAATGCTCTCTTCCCCTACGGCTAATGGCTAATGGCGCAAAGAAACCCGATTTTTACGAATAATACCGTTTGCCCATCAATGCGCTACACAAGCGCCGGGGCGGGTTTAGTTACATTGTTGGAAAGTATCAAAGGTTATTGGTAAAACCCGCCCCTACAATCTCTATATGCCAATTACCAATTACCAATTACCAATTACCGATTACCTATTACCAATTACCTATTACCACTATCCAACCGCCGCTGAATTTGTTTAATAGCTTGATACATTTCTGGGATGCGGTTGTAGGTGGCACAGATCTTGAGAAATAGCTTTTGGGGAACGGCTGGGTAGCCACCGACGATCGCTCCCGGTTCGATGTCGCTATGTATACCAGCTCTGGCTGTTGCGATCGCTCCATCTCCCACTTCCGCCTGATTCGCAATTCCCGCCTGTCCCGCCATCAGTACTCTATTTCCGACTTTCACCCCACCGGCTAAACCAACTTGCGCTGCAAATGCACAATTTGACCCGATCTGACAACCGTGTCCGATATGTACTAAATTATCCAACTTTGTATTCCGACCGATCCGCGTTTCCCCCACGGAAGGACGGTCAATAGTACTATTGCAACCGACTTCTACCCCATCTTCTAACACCGTACAGCCAGATTGCTCCATTTTGAACCAACCTTGACGGGTGGGGACAAAACCGAACCCTTCTGCGCCAATCACAGCACCGCTGTGAATGACGCAATCTGCGCCGATGCGGGTGCGTTCGTGGATGGTACAGTTGGCGTGTAAGATCGTGCGATCGCCAATCTCCACATCTGGATAAATAACTACATTCGGATGAATGCAGACTTCGTTACCAATCTTGACTCCTGCTTGAATCACCACGTGCGCGCCGATGTAAACGTTGTTACCAACTTGCGCTTCCGGGTGAATGACTGCTGTCGGGTGAATTTCGGGACTGGGGTGGTAGGGTTTGTAGAAGAGAGCGATCGCGCGAGCAAATAACAATCTCGGATCTGCACCCGCAATCCAAGCAATCCCCCGTTCGGTAGCTTGTGCTTGTAAAGTTTCATCGAGGGGTAAAATCAACCCACTCGCCGTCGTTTTCCCCACCCAAGACGCAAATTTTCCCCCTTCGATATAGCTGAGAGTGCCAGCAGGTGCTTCATTGATCGGCGCAACTCCCCGAATTTCTGGATTGCATTCTGGGTTAGATGTCAGACTATTGCTAGCGGCGTCGAGTTTTTGTACCAATTCATTAAATTTCATTGACAAATTGCGATTGATTGGTGCTTGGTAGTTGTTCATGCAAATCTAACCCAGAAGTCGGCATTCTAGAATTTTACGAGGAGTGGGGATAAATTGGTGTTGTAGGGGCGGGTTTTACCAAACGCCTTTGATCGATAGCGAATAGTATTGATAAACCCGCCCCCCGCGCGATGCCGATACAAACGGACATGATATTAACTCAAGTTGCTAGTTATCAGATTTGACGATGGTAATAGGTAATAGGTAATGGGTAATTGGATTCATTGGTGGTGGAATCAATACAATTAGCAATTAGCAATTAGCCATTAGCAATTAGCCATTAGCAATTGTTCTTCATGAACCAGCTTGCGCGAAGCTCGCAAAATGGGTGAATCTGAACCGGGAATCCGCGTCTCTTCCCACACAATTGCACCTTTGGAGTTGGGTTGAGTGGGAATTAACAGCCACTGATACGCTTCTTTGAGCAACATATCAACCGTTTCATCGGTTTGCTTGCGCTTGGTTGTTGCCTGATTGCTTTGGAAAACATCTAAGTTCAGAACGTCCTTTTCCTGCACGATCGAATCCCAAGCCAAATATTGGCAAACAAACTGCACTATTGGATCGATTTTGCTCTTATCTGGCGCGAGGAATATTAATAGATTCTTGCAGTAGCGAGGACTCGTACCTTTATTAGAGAGAATTTCTTCAACTCGTTTGCGGGCGGCGCTATCTTTTGCCCTAGAACTGTGGGTATGTTGCGGTTCTAGCACCACTAATCTCACTCCCATATTCTCATCATCGGGCACATCGCTAGAAGAATTGGGGGCAAAGTGAAAGCCAGCGAATTCACCTCGCTGACGGTCATTCTTTAAGCGGCGAATAATTTCTTCCCACACTTTTTCATCATCTTGTTGAATTTGACTCGCTCGGTCTTGGGCAGTCCTAGTAACATTAGGTTGGGTAGAAATCCAGTAGCGATTGCCATCTACATACAAATACGTCGCTTGGTCGGTTAGACGGCGCAAAGCATCTCCAAAAGTAGCAGGACTTTCCCCCGGTTGGACACAACCGAGTTTAATTCTACGGTCTTCTAAACCTCGATTAGCAGCGCGTAAAGTTGGCGCGGAACCCATGTAAATCGTGCGGGTGACGCGGCGACAGGCGGAATAGCGACCCAGGTTAGGATTTTGGCGGTCGAGGGTAATTGGTAGAGAGTTGATACCATCGACATCTTTTTCAATAATGGGAACCCATTGGTCTTCGAGATAGTGGGTGAGTTCTGATTGGACTTGGGAATCTGCCATTGGGACATTGGCTGGTAGGATGAGGAGAGAGCGATCGCTCTGTTCCGAAAGAAAATGAATCACCTTCGCCATCAACCGCAAAACGCCCCTAGTCCGCTGAAATTTATCCAAACTTGACCAGTCTGTATACAAGCGATCGAATAATTCCGGATGGATCGGATAAGCTTCTGTCAATCTCCGTTCGTAATCACCTTCGCGGCATTCTAAAGGAAATTCCTGAGATTGAGATTGATACATTTCCCGAAACGCCCTCACCACCGCATCCCGCGCCACAAATAAAGCGGGGTCGGTAATAGGTTGAAACAAGCGACGGCGGACAATTTGAAAGCTTTCTTCCGCACTAGCAGGACGCCAAGGAGACTCAACCCGACCAATCGCATTTTTCAATCGATATAAAGCTTCTTTTCCCCGTTCTCCACCAGTTTCAATATCAGAAGAGGGAACGCTAACCACTAATAAAGTTTGGTTGGCATTTTTCGCAGATTCGCTCAAGGTTTGAGCAAAGGTAAAATGAGTATCGAAACTGCCAGCAGGTAAATCGCTAGTTTCGTGCAATTGACGCGCATAAGCCACCCATTCATCGATCAAAATTAAACAAGGAGCATAGCGGTTAAATAATTCTTTCAGATTATCCCCTGGATTCGTAGCCGTTTCATCCGCTTCCCGCACCATTTCATAACCTGCTTTTCCCCCTAACTGCCAAGCAATTTCACCCCACAAGGTTCTGACGACAGTGCCATCTTTTTTCGCGTGCAGTTGACCGGGAGAAATTTTATTACCCACCAGCACCACAGTTTTGACATTTTCTGGAGCAGCGGTAACGCCAGCAGAAGCAAAAACGGGTTCTAGTCCCGGTAAGTCATTAGCAGCAACACCAAAAAACAGATGATAAAGAGA
The DNA here is from genome assembly GCA_003486305.1 of Cyanobacteria bacterium UBA11371. Taxonomy (GTDB): domain Bacteria; phylum Cyanobacteriota; class Cyanobacteriia; order Cyanobacteriales; family Aerosakkonemataceae; genus Microseira. The sequence continues at coordinate 887 of DNGJ01000014.1, read as the reverse complement.
TAGCAAAGCGTGAGTTTTACCACCGCCAAAATTTGTCTATAATTCAATTACTGGATTGCCACCTATTCCGGAAAGCCTGAGTAGAGCATTCGCCAAAAGTTGTTTCAATCCTTCGGTTAAATAAGTGCGGCGGAAAAATTCTGTTGGCAGGCGGTATTCATCCGAACCTTCATCCAGGTGAACTTGCCACAAATCGGCAGCAAATTCAGCTTCTTGATAGCGTCCAGAAGCAACATCGGGGTGAGGAGTCACAATTTCCCGCCAGGGTTTAAGACCGCCAGCGGGTTGAGTTTCCACAGCAGTAACGGCAGCTTTCTTAGTTTCCCGGCGTGCTTGTTCGTCAAACCGAATTCGCAGCAATTCTTGCTTTTGCTTTTCTACAGTATCCGCCTCTGTTGCAGAAATCGCCGTTAACAATCGGGCAATGCTATCAAGGGCGCGGTAAGCATCATCGCTGGAAAAAGAATCGTTGTGCGCCCAAGAATTGCGCGTCACCATTAATTCCCCAACCAAGTTCTTTTCCGCATTCCCCAGGGTTTTCTTGAACGCTTCATGCCACTGATTCCAAATTAGTTTTAACAGCGCATAAACATCTTTTTTTAAAATTTGTTCCACACTGCGACGAAGAGTTCGGTCTTCTGAAACAAAAGGAGTAGCCGCAACCAGCCATTTATCCCGGTATACCGAACGCATTTCGCGTTCCACGTAAGGATATAATCCCTCAAGAAGAAGGTCTAAAGCTCTGCCAATTCGTTCGCGATTGCTAATTGCCATAATTAATTTTAGATTTGGGATTTTAGTTTCTATATGTAGGGTGCGTTAACGCAGTGTAATACCTTTCCCTTTGCATCAAAATTACACCAGTAGGGGCACGGCATTAGTAAGCT
>DNGJ01000426.1:9957-11590 GCA_003486305.1 Cyanobacteria bacterium UBA11371 | reverse complement strand
GGTGCCGCCGCCGATCCCGTACCGTTCCCCGAAGAATTGAAGGAACAAGAACGAGAAGCGCGGACGGAAATGTTGGAAGAATTAGCCAACTTTGACGACCACCTGTTGGAAGAACTCCTAGAAGAAATTAACCCACCTCAAGAAGAGATTCTGCGCGACTTAAAAATGGAATTAGGCGCAGATTTAATCGTCCCGGTATTCTTTGGCGTTGCCGAAAAAGATTTTGGCATCCGCCCGCTGTTAGAAGCATTATTGAGAGAAGCACCCGAACCAGAAACCACAGCCGAAAAACGGGGAATTAACCTCAAAAACGATACCTCCGTCGCTCAAGTTCTCAAAACTTATTTCACCCCCCAAGGCGGCAAACTTTCCCTCGTGCGAGTTTGGCAAGGTAATTTAACCGATGGAACCGTCCTCAACGGCGTGCGTGCCGGTGGTTTATACCGCCTCATGGGACAACAACAAATTCCCCTGCAACAAGCGCAAGCGGGTGAAATTGTGGCGATAGGACGCCTGGAAGGAATCAAAACCGGCGATACTTTAGCCACAAATCAAGTAAAAGAATTGCCCAAAGTCGAACAACTAATACCAGTTTACGCTTTAGCAATTACCGCAGAAAAGCGCAACGATGAAGTGAAAATTAGCGGCGCTTTAGCCAAGTTAATTGAAGAAGACCCATCTTTAGCTTGGGAACAACACGGCGACACCCGCGAAGTCATTTTGTGGGGACAAGGGGAAATACATTTGCAAGTAGCCTTAGACCGACTGCGGCGTAAGTATAACCTGCCCATGAGTACCCATTTGCCGCACGTTGCTTACAAAGAAACCATTCGCAAACCTGCCAAGTCAATTCACGGACGCTACAAGCACCAAAGCGGCGGACACGGACAGTTTGGCGATGTTTATTTGGATATTCAACCTTTATCCCGTGGCGAAGGTTTCAACTTCAAAGAAACAATTGTCGGCGGAGTGGTGCCACGGCAATATATTCCTGGCGTGGAAATCGGCGTGCGGGAATTTTTGGCACATGGGCCGTTAGGTTTCCCCGTCGTAGATGTGGCGGTGACGCTGACCAATGGTTCGTATCATACGGTCGATAGTTCGGAACAAGCGTTCAGACAAGCAGCGCGTTTGGCGATGCAAGAAGGGTTACCAAAATGCGAACCCACGCTGTTAGAACCGATTACCGCCGTTGAAGTGACAAGTCCGCAGGAATATACCTCCAAAGTGATGCAATTACTGACAGGACGGCGCGGGCAAATATTAGGTTATGAAGGTCGTTCTGACTGGAAAGGTTGGGACAAGATTTCCGCCTATTTGCCGCAAGCCGAAATGCAAGGATTTATTGTGGAATTGCGGAGTTTGACAATGGGCGTTGGTTCCTTTAATTGGAAGTTCGACCATTTGCAAGAAGTGCCGGATAAAGTAGCTGAAAAAGTGCTAGCAACTCCTAGCAACGGTAACGGCAAAACCAACGGCAACGGCAAATAACCCCGCCCCTCGTTACCAGGCTCCAGCCTGGTAACGCACTCGCTGAGGCTCCTGCCTCATCCCCTCGTTACCAGGCTCCAGCCTGGTAACGCACTCGCTGAGGCTCCTGCCTCATATCATGTCCGATAGCATCGGTTGTGTA
>DNGJ01000426.1:5234-9587 GCA_003486305.1 Cyanobacteria bacterium UBA11371 | reverse complement strand
GTCCCTACGCAACGACTCTGTGCAGTTTTTTTATTATGGGCAATTCAACGGACATGATATCATTAGCAGTTCGGAGGCAGGAGCCTCCCAAACTGCATTTCCAGGCTAGAGCCTGGAAACGAGATAATATCAGAAGGGAATCGACATTATCTGATCGATCCACTCCTCAGCAGTAGAGGCTTCCCAAATTAGAATCAGCGATTCAATTGCGTCAGCGATCGCTAGCTTTTGAGATAGAATCAAAACTCCTGCGCTGGTTTGTGTTGTGACAAACTCACCAAACTCAATCGGCATAGTTTTGCGATCGTGGGTCACAAGAACTCTACCATCTTGAGCTGCTATAGCCAGTACCTCTCGGTCTACTTTACCTTCAAGTCCTGCTGCATAGGCTGATTGGAAATCAATGTTCGATTCCCTTCTTATGGTTCCAGTTACGATTGCCTGCTTCAAGTCTGCATCCGCTTGGAATCTAATTTTCGCCATGCTTCACGCCTGCTTGTTTTGTTGAGCAGCCACTAATTTTTGATACAGAGTCGGATTCTTCTCTCTTAGAGATTGCCGCAATGCGTCAAACTCTTTTTCCTCTTCTGCCAAATAAGCATCAATTAGTTCGCGATTTGCAAGATAGAAGGCAATAGCTCCATAAACCTGTTCCAATGAGAGCAATGGAAAGTTTTGGGCAATGTTCTCAGCGGATTCACCATTCAAGAAAGCGTAAACAACTGAATCGAGAGAGATGCGGGTTCCTTCAATGAAAAATCCTTCACCTCGTTGCTCAACGTACTGCTTTGTTAGAGTCGGCGATACTTTCATCTTTCTTCCTTCCTGGATAAATATTTCATATCATGTCGGTTGAATTGCCCATAATAAAAAAACCTCAAAGAGTCGTTGCGTAGGGACACGGCATCATCGATATTTTGGACAAACAGATAACGTTAATCTTGCCGTGTCCCGGCTGCCGATTATGGGTAATCGACCGGACAAGATAGCATATGTGGGCCGATTCGCGCCTCGTTAATAGTTGAACCGATCCCCCCAAGCCCCCCTTGCCAAGGGGGGCTTTAGAGAGAAAGAGTTAAACGATGTGCCTAAATTTTACCGTCCAGATTTCCGAGTCGATGAATCGCTGGAATGTCGCTTGCGGTAACGAATCAGGATTGTCATCACTAAGTCGGTTTTGGGTAATGGCGTCAAGGGACTCCATTCATCAACTTGGGCAAATCCCATTGCGAAAAAATTCTTGATTTCTTCGTTTACACCCTCGCGCGTACCGATAATCAGAAATCGAATTGGTTCCCGATCTGGCATTTCTGACTCGGAAGCAGGCGGCGCAGATCCGATAGAGTCTGACAAAAACTCTTGTGCCATGATATTTTCTCCTATTTATTGGATTTGAAACCAAAAAATCTAGCCACCCCGCAGGCAGCGCAAAGCAGGGTGGCTACGGAGAATGTTAAAATTCTCTGTTAGCCTCCACACTGGTCGCACAGTTTGGGGGTCAAGCTGTCCATTGCCGGTTCCAAGCGGCATTGGGCAGCGTACTAGATTTTTGGGCGGACACGGGTTGCCGTCGTTGAACTGAAACAACCTTAAACAGAGAGATTAGATCGATTGGGGATAACTGTCAAGAAAATCGTTGATTTCGTTACGAAAGTTTAGGTTGAGGGGCGATATGCCGACCGCACGCTGGCGCGTGAAGCGGAAGCTTGCGCTGCGCGGATGCGCAATTTGATCGCGTCAGCGAATCGCTCGAATTGCGACCAGCCGGGACACGGCAGCCGAAATATTTTCGCTGACGACAAAAATTACTGATGCCGTGTCCCTACATGGCTGATATCATGTCCGTTGAATTGCGCATAATAAAAAAACATCACTCTGTTGTTGCGTAGGGACACGGCATCAGAGATATCTCGCACAAACAGATAACTTTGATCGTGCCGTGTCCCGGCTGATGATTATGGGTAATCGACCGAACATGATATGATTTGTGCGATCGCAGCAACGCAAGTAACCAGTCATAGAATAGATAAACAGATTTAATCAATGTAATCTATCCAAAAATCTCTTTCTTTTTTATCCTTAATGGTTTCAGCGATCGCTATAGCTTGAGATCTAAGCTTCAGTGCTGTTTCGAGATTACCTGCCTTGAGATGTGCTTTAGCAAGGTCTGCTAATACTAATGTTTTGCTTTCAGATGACTTAACTATTTCAACAAACTCAAGAGGATGTTCATAATCTCCCACGTTTGCATAGCGCTCAATTGCCCTCGTAATTACCCATGTTTCACCAATATCTTCAGAGGCTTCGATTAATTTTAGTACTTGTTCGTGCTGTGCTAAAGAGATATAGTCTTGTACTAAAGGTTCAAATATCCTTAAACCAGCTCGAAATTTATCATATATCAAATTTGCAGCTTCGATAGCTAAATCATTCAGCCCCATTTCTCCATATGCATAGCCTACATCACAGAGAGAAAAATCTCGCTCATCTAAGTCTTCTACCACCTTAGCAATTTGGAAGGCTTGGTTTAAAAATTCTAATCCTCGATTTGCTAGACCGATCCTTGCATAATTCCTACCTAGTCTACTCAACTCCATTGATTTCCAGCCTTCGTAGGAAATTGGTTGAAGAAGTTCACTAGCCCGCTCTAAAATCTCTAGGCACTTTTCTTCTAATCCCAGTTCCGCATAAGCACTAGCAATATCATTGAAGTAATAGGCTTTGGTAGCGGTTTCAGAAATCATTTCAGCTTGTTCAAGAGCATTAGACAACAGTCTCAAAGCAGTATCTCGCTGTGTTGGCTTCGTCTTGAAGAGAGCTTTATTAATTAAACTGCGAACCTTCTCTTCTAGGGTGAAATATTTTTCCATATCAGGCCAATTAACTTATATAATTCACAAAAAAAGTTAGTTTCACCGTAAACTTTCAAGCAACCGATATGTTGTTGTATAACTGATTGTTGACTATAATAAAGCAGAATCATATTTGCTTGCAGAGGAAATACAAACGAGAGAAGGCAAAAGGTTGAAATATTTCCTTCGGCATCGTCTACAATAGTCATCTTGGCCTGATTTTTGATGTTGACTATGAATTACTTTCGCGCTGCTATTGACGAGATGACTGGCTATACTCCCGGCGAACAACCTAAGCCGGGAACGCCTATTATTAAACTCAATACCAACGAAAATCCTTATCCGCCTTCGCCGGATGCGATCGCAGTCCTCCGCAATCTAGAGGGCGAATACTTGCGGCGCTATCCCGATCCCTTCGCCAAGGAATTTTGTCGCGCCACGAGCGATGCGCTAGGCGTCCCCGCAGATTGGATTATCGTTGGTAATGGCAGCGATGAATTACTCAACGTCATTGTGCGTTCAACTGCCGAGGGGAGCGATCGCACAGTCGTTTATCCGATGCCAAGTTACGTTTTATACCGCACATTGGCGGCGATGCAACCTGCTAAAACTGTTGAAATTCCCTATCCATCGGATTATTCACTGCCGATTGATGCCCTAGTGAAAGCGAATGGGGCTGTAACATTTATTGCATCGCCGAATAGTCCATCGGGGCATTTGGTGCCGTTGGAGGACTTGCGATCGCTTGCCAGACAAGTTTCGGGAATTGTGGTAATTGATGAAGCTTATGTAGACTTTGCCGAATATTCAGCCTTACCTTTAGTGCAAGAATTTGAAAATGTCATAATTTTAAGAACGCTATCCAAAGGATATTCTTTAGCCGGATTGCGGATGGGATTTGGGATTGCGAATCCTCAATTATTGGCGGGATTATTTAAGGTGAAAGATAGTTATAATATTGATGCGATCGCCACCGCAGTCGGAACCGCAGCTATGCGCGACCAAGCTTATAAAAACGATTGTGCCGAAAAGGTGAAAGTATCGCGGACAAAACTAACAATCGAACTGAAAAATCTAGGTTTTACAGTTTTGGATTCTCAGGGAAACTTTGTCTTAGCAACGCCAACGGGAGCAAATGCGGAACAACTATATCTTGGGCTAAAAAATCGGGGAATTTTGGTACGTTATTTCAAACAACCAGGATTGGAAGACAAACTGCGAATCACAGTCGGTACAGATGAACAGAATCAAATATTAATTGAAGCATTGATTGGTTTGATCGGGTAATATCATATCTGTTGAATTGCCCATAATAAACAACCTCACAGAGTCGTTGCGTAGGGACACGGCATTATAGATATTTCGGAAAAACAGATAATGTTAATAATGCCGTGTCCCGGCTGATGATTATGGGTAATCGACCGGACATGATATAAATAGAAAACTGATATCATGTCCGGTAGCATTGGTAGCTGCACGTCCGGGGCGGGTTTAAAAAAAT
>DNGJ01000426.1:0-4984 GCA_003486305.1 Cyanobacteria bacterium UBA11371 | reverse complement strand
CTACAGCATCAAAAATTATACACTATCGTTGCTAGCGGACATCATATGATGCGATCGCAAAAGTTGCCCCGCCAGGGGCAACTTTAATTTAGCTTTTAGGCAAGCTAATAACCTAAATTTTTCGGCATATCTTGACGTACCGGAATCTCAATTACAAATTCGGTTCCATCGCCAGGTGCCGAGTTACAATACAGCTTACCCCCATGTTTGTCAGACACAATTTGGTAGCTAATAGAAAGAGCTAATCCATTGCCTTTCCCCCCAGATTTGGTGACAAACAACGGATCGAATAGATGAGAGCGTACCTCCTCTGTCATGCCGGGGCCATTATCTGCAATGTAAATCCCTACCCAGTCTTTATTGATAACTAAGGTTGAGATGCGAATTAGACTTTGATTGGATTTGATCTCTTCTAGCGATCGCCGCTTTTTGTATTCCTCTAAGGTATTGATTGCATGAGACAACAAATTCATAAATACTTGATTGAGTTGACCTGGATAGCACTCGACGAGAGGCAATTTACCATAATCTTTGACGACTTGAATGCCGGTACTTTCCAGGGAAGGTTTCAAGCGGTTTTGCAACAGCATCAAGGTACTGTCAATTCCTTCATGAATATTGACTGCCTTGACTTCTGCTTCATCTACCCGCGAGAAGTTACGTAATGACGTGACGATTTCGCGAATCCGATCCGTTCCCACCTGCATTGATTGTAACAAACGGGGCAGATCTTCAAACAAGAAACCCAGGTCTGTTTTCCTCAAAAATGCTTGAATTTCTGGCGCAGGATCTTGATAGTATTGTCGGTAAAGGCGCAAGCATTTGAGTAAATCTTGAGTATATTCATGGGCATTTTCTAAGTTGCCGTAGATAAAGTTAACCGGGTTACTGATTTCGTGTGCCAAACCGGCAACCAGTTGACCCAAACTTGCCATTTTCTCAGACTGAACGATCTGAAACTGAGCTTTTTGCAAGTCGTTTAAAGTTTGGGCTAACTGTTCGGTTTGTTCCCGCGTTTGACTTAACAAATTGGCTTGTCTTAGTGCAACGCTTAATTGTGTCGCCACTTGAGTGACGAATTCTAGTTGCGCTCCTTCCCAATTGCGAGGATGGCTGCATTGATGAACGCACAAAAGTCCCCACAAGCGATCGCCTTCCATCAAAGGTACGACAATCTGCGCCTGGATTTGGAAACGCTCCAGGGATTTTTGATAGCATTCCTGAAACCCAGCTTTTTTAATATTGGAGACAGCTTGCAGTCGCCCTTGAGCATATTGAGGAGCGTAATCTTCGCCAAAGCAATGATCTTCTAGCTTAAAGCCTAACGCAGATTCAAACTCTGGCAACACATCTTCGGCAATAAATTCACCGCTGCAAAAGTTCGTATTCCCGTGAAAGCGGAAGACTCCAACTCGGTCAGCTTTGAGACTTCGCCGCACTTCCTGTGCCGTTGTTTTGAAAATTGTTTCCAAATCAAGGGATTCGCGAATTTTTGCCACCACATCAAACAGAATTTGACGCTGTTCTGCCGATTGATGCATCGCTTCTGCTCGAGTTTCGGTATTAGAAAGCAATTCCGAACTTTGAATCGCTACCCCGAGTTGACTCGCAACTTGGCCTAAAAATTCGACTTCAACGGTATCCCATTGACGCGGGCCAGAATGTTGGTAAGCTGCGAGCAGTCCCCATAAATTGCGCCCGACAAAAATGGGGGTCAAAGCATAGGCACGGATTTTAAATTGCTCTAAAATATCCAAGTGACAGCGCGTATGTCCGGCCTTATAGATATCAGCAACTGCAAAATTCTCGTTGTTGCGATAGCGACCGCCTTTGGTTTCTTGCAGGTGGGTATCTTCCCAAACTAAGTTTTTACCAAAGGGATTGGTAACCATCCATTCAATCTCAGGAATGCCATAGTGGCTGATAAATTCACCGCTCCAGTCTTTGCTAAAGCGATAGACAGCAACTCGTTCGACTTTCAACAGCTTGCAGACTTCTTGGCAAGTGGTTTGCAGGATTAAGTTAGTATCTAAAGACGAGCGAATCTTGCCGACAACTTCGGTTAAAGCGCGCTGTCTGGCGATCGCATCTTCAAAAGCGATCGCTTGTTGTTTCGATTGTTCCAACAGTTCTGCCTGTTGAATCGCAACGCCAAGTTGTGCCCCAACTTGAGAGAGAAATTCCACTTCGTAGTCCAGCCACTGACGCGGCCCTGAATGGTGGTAAGCTGCTAAAAGTCCCCACAACTTTTGTCCGGCAAAAATCGGCACCAGAGCATAAGCGCGGATCTTAAATTGCTCCAAAATATCCAAGTGACATCGCGTATGACCCATCTTGTAAACGTCAGTTACCGCAAATGTTTCGTTGTTACGATAGCGACCGCCTTTGGTTTCTTGCAGGTGGGTATCTTGCCAAACTAAATTGCGACCAAAGGGAGTCGCGCTTTGCCATTGCACATCAACCATGCCATAGTGGCTAATAAACTCGCCGCTCCAGTCTTCATTAAAGCGGTAAATCGCCGCTCTTTCTAGTTTTAGCAGCTTGCAAAGTTCTCTACAGGTGATATCGAAAATCAGTTTTGTATCGAGGGATGAGCGAATATTACCCACCACTTCGGTTAAGGCGCGCTGTCGTGCCACGGCATCTTGCAGTTCGGCATTTCGCTGTTTCGCTTCTTCGAGAATTTCTGCTTGTTGCATTGCTACGCCGATGTGGATCGCGGCCTGGAACAGAAATTCTATTTCATCAGTGTACCAGGGACGCGGTGCGGAATGCTGGTAACCGGCAAGTAGTCCCCACAAGTTATTGCCAACAAAAATCGGCGCGATCGCATAGGCACGAATGTTAAACTGTTCCAGCACTTCTATATGACAGCGCGTATGACCCGCTTTGTAGATATCCGCGACCGCAAACGGCTCGTTTTTGCGATACCTTCCCCCTTGGGTTTCTTGCAAATGACTATCTGCCCAAACTAAATTTTGTCCAAACGCACTCAGGCTATCCCAAGGCGGAATCGCAAAGCCAAAGCGATTGATAAAGCTACCTGAGAAATCTTCGTTAAACCTATAAATCGCCACGCGCTCGATCCCAAGCAGCCGACAAATATCTTGGCAAGTGGTCGAACACAGTGCTTCTAACTCTACCGATGCACGAATTTTACCAATAATCCTAGTTAAGAGCTTTTGGTATTGAACTGTACGCTGTAGTTGCTCTTGGCAGGTTTGTGGGTCAAGATTATAAAGATTCGCTGACATGGAACCACAGAAAATTGCGAGATGTTATTGCTTACTTTAGGATTCCCACAAGCCTTCGTCTACGAACAATTCGTTCAAATTATCCTTTTAATGTAATAAAAGTTACAACCAACAAACAGATGATGAAAGATACACAAAATTGGTATATTGTCAAGCGTCCGGAGGGACATTGTGAAATTCTGCCGGGGGCGCAAGTGGAAGAAAAAGAAGACCCCAGCATTGTAGAACGCTGGGGGCCGATTGGTTCTCAAACAGATGCGATCGCGCGTCGCATCGGACTCATCCGCTCTGGCAAATGCAAACCCCAATGAGCAATAGGTCATTAGTTTTTTAACCAATGACCAATTACCAATGACCAATTACCAATTACCGAGATGCTGCCGAATTCCCGCCACCGCTGTTGCGGCGGGCGATTTGTTGCTGCAACACTTCAATCCCTTTAGCGTATTGGGGATCTTTCGCGGTGCCGATTTCGTCGCGGTTTCTGCTCAATTCTTGCCGTTGAGCATCCGAGAGTTCGATTACCACATCGGGCGCAATTCCAGCGTGGTTGATATCGCGACCGCTGGGGGTAAAGTACTTAGCAATTGTGACAGCGAGTCCGGAACCATCGCCCAATCCGCGCACCGATTGTACCAAACCTTTACCAAAGGTTTTGGTTCCTACCAAGACGGCGCGCTTGTTATCTTGCAGCGCGCCGGAGAGAATTTCGCTAGCACTAGCAGAACCGCCGTCTACTAGGACTACGAGGGGTTTATCGGTGAGTTGACGGTTATTGGCTTTTTCGCGATCGCTCACACCTTGCCGATTCACCGTCGAGACAATTCCCCCATCTTTAATCCACATCCGGGCAATATCCACACTCGCATAAAGCAGACCGCCTGGGTTAGACCGCAAATCTAGAATGTACCCTGTCACGCCCTGCTTTTCTAAATCCTGAATCGCTGCCCGCATTTCAGCCGCCGCATTGGCGCTAAACTGATTCAGACGAATATAGCCCGTCTTTTGCCCTGGAATATCTTGCTTAACCGAGTAGCGCACCGGGTGGATTTCGATCCGTTCCCGTTTGAGCTTAAATACCTTTTCCGCACCGCCGCGCTTCACCGTCAGGGTCACTTCCGTACCCGCCTGACCCCGGATCAAACCAACCGCATCGTTGACATTCATCCCCTCGGTACTCTTACCATCGATCTTGGTAATCACATCCTTGGCAAGAACGCCCGCCTTAGCCGCTGGCGTCCCTTCAATCGGGGCGATCACCACCAGCTTTTTCGTTTCCTCATCTAATGCCAGTTGAATACCCACCCCCGTCAGTTCCCCGGAGGTTTCCACTTGCATGTTCTTGAACTCTTCCGGATCCATGAACCGGGTGTAGGGATCGTTCAACTTCTCCAGCATTTCCCGGACTGCCTTATAAGCATCCTGCTTATTGGCATAATTCCGACTCAGATATTCTTGGCGAACTGCCTTCCAATCAACCTGGTTGAACGTGCCATCAACGTAGTTGCGGTCTACGATCTGCCATACTTCATCGATCAGTTCTTTGGGACTATCGCTGAAGAAAGCTTGACTTTGAGACAGATGAATACCCGCGCCGGTTACGGCGACAGTAGATAGTACTGCTGCTGTCGCGCCTAATACAAGCCCGCGTTTTGTTATTTCCATCATGAATACTGAGCCGGAGGAGAATAATAGAAGTCTGAGTAAGCCCAATGTAGCATAGGCTTTTA
>DNGJ01000267.1:6538-14689 GCA_003486305.1 Cyanobacteria bacterium UBA11371 | reverse complement strand
CATCCGCGCCACAGCCAAAAGGCTTCTTTTGTGTAGCGGCAGCCTTAGGGCTGCCGCTACACAAACCTTTGGTGTACCTCGCGCGGGCTGCAAACCCCTTTAAGTGGTGGATGGAGCGCGACGCTGCATCAAGCGCAATGCCGTCTCCCTGACTTAAACAACTTTATAGCCATCCGGCGATTTATTGAAACAGAGTTTTCATAACTTAACAAAATTGTTTGTATGTTGAGGTTTATTACTTTTTGCAGCGGACGGTCTGTTCAAGAGGCGGCAAGTAGTATAACTTAAAAGCTATTGAGTTATCAGCGACACTGGAATACGATGGTTAAATCTAGCGCTTTGCCCGCTCTGGAAGGATCGGCAGCCAAAACGAAGGCACTGAAGGAAAACATCCTCACCCCCCGGTTTTATACAACGGACTTTGAAACGGCTGCACAGCTGGATTTGTCTGCTCAGGAGATGGAGTTGCAGGCGATGCTGGCAGAAATGCGAGCGGATTACAACCGTCACCACTTTGTGCGGGATGAGGCGTTCGATAAATCCTGGGAACACATTACGGGGGAAGCGAGACAGGCATTTATCGATTACTTGGAGCGATCGTGCGTTTCGGAGTTTTCCGGCTTTTTGCTGTTTAAGGAACTTTCTCGCAAGTTGAAAAATCGCAGTCCTTTGCTGGCTGAAATGTTCAACCTGATGGCGCGGGATGAAGCGCGCCATGCGGGATTCCTCAATAAAGCGATGGGCGATTTTGGCTCGACGATGGATTTGGCATACCTGACTAAAAATCGGGTGTATACGTTTTTCCCGCTCGAGTGGGTGATTTATACGGTCTATCTGTCAGAGAAGATTGGCTATTGGCGCTACATCATCATTTATCGTCATCTGGAAAAGCATCCTGAGAATCAGTTTTATCCGCTATTCCGCTACTTTGAAAGCTGGTGTCAGGATGAAAACCGTCACGGGGATATTTTTAAGGCATTGTTGCGATCGCAACCCAAACTCTGGAAAACCTGGCAATCTCGTTTATGGAGTCGCTTTTTCCTGCTGTCTGTCTTCGCCACCCATACCCTGACGGTTCACGAACGAACTGGCTTTTATCGCGTGTTGGGGCTAGATCCAACCGAGTTTGATGCGGAAGTGATTCGCAAAACCAACGAAACAGCAGCCCGCGCTTTTCCGTCTGTTCTCGACACGGAACATCCGGAGTTTTTCAGTCGCTTGCGTCGCTGTTGCGATCTCAATTTGCAAATGTCTGATATCGATCGCACTTCTCAGCCGAAGTGGGTAAAGGCGTTACGTAAGTTACCCTTGCAACTGGGAATTGTCGGTCATTTGTTGCGGATTTATCTGATCAAACCGATTGATGCAGAAGCGCTGCGGGAAACCGTGCGCTAGAAGGTTGCGAGCGATCGCTCTGTAGGATAGGTTAGGTCGAGCGATCGCTGTATTCATCAATCTTAAACCAGCGCCCCGTTGAGGTTAGCGCCCCTTAGATCGGCTTGCGATAAATTAGCACCTCTTAAATCGGCATCGCTCAAGTCGGCATCAATCAAACAAGCTCTGCTTAAATTTGCACCTGTAAGATCTGCCCGCGACAAATTCGTTCTTGCTAAGTTTGCTTTCACCAGTTGTGCTTGATTCAAGTTACAACCGCTCAGGTTAGCTCCTCTAATATCTGCCGCTGTTAAGTTAGCTTTGCTTAAGTTAGTACCGCAGAGGTTAGCTAAATTCAACTTAGCCGAACTCAAATTGATCTCGCTTAAACAAAGCTGACTCAAGTTAGTACACCTCAAGTTGGCGTTGATAAAATACCTATCTCCAATTGCATAGCGATTTAGCAGTTCATCAACGGTCAATTGAATCAAAACAGCTTCGCAAGCACTTTGGTAGCACCAAGAAGCTCCGACCAAATTAGCAGCAGCTTCAACAGCTATCTCGTCGCATTTCTGCATGACTACGCCATTGCTTTTGTCCCACTCCCCGTTGAGCATAAATGCCACATCAGAAGCGGCGGTAACCGAATCAAACAAGATAATAGTTTGTTGCTGGCGTTGTAGCCAACGATTCCAATCAATTGCAAAAATATTTTTCACACCCAAGTTTGGTAAATCTACTAACGCAAGTTGCTAGTTAATAGTTGTTTAGGAGGGGCTTAACGCAATTGCGGTTGAAAGATTTGGCTATAAGTCAAAGTTTTTATACCGCAATTGCGTTACGCCCGTACTTGGTAATTGGGAAAAAGGTAATTGGGAAAAAGTAATATTTCCATTACCCATTACCCATTACCCATTACCCATTACCAGTGTCATTGGATGTAACTAGCAACTTGAGTTACTATCTTTATTTTAGTTGTGGGGGCGGGCACCGATGCGATCGCCCAATTGTAAAACTACTTATTTAGCGAGATTTGTTTGCATCAACTTTCCAGACGCGCGATCGCTAACCCCTGCGCTGGTGCGCCCCAGCAACGAAGAATCCCCCGTGCTTTAGCCGGGGGATTGTCAAACTAAGCAATTCCAACTAACTTGGCGCTCAGATCCCACATGCGCTCTGCTTTTTCATCATCGCGCGCTTGGCGAGAAACTCTTTGAACAAACGATTTGCCATTTTTCTTCTGGCGATTACCCCAGCTAAAATACGCTCCGGATTGTCTGTACTCAGGATCTGCCATCACCGCTGCAACTCGCTCGCCTGCTAACTCCTGAGACACATACCCCCCCGTGATGTACTTCTGGAACAAGGGGAAGAGTTTCTGGAACAACGGGTAGTGATTGCGGAATAAGGGCGTATCTGCGACGCATCCCGGATACAGAGAAGAGAAGGTAATTCCGGTGGACTCGTGATAGCGCCGATGCAGTTCCCGCATCGTCAGCACGTTGCAGACTTTGCTATCTTTGTAAGCTTTGACGGGTTCAAATTTCTTACCATCAGCCATCGAAACCGGATCTTTAAATCCGGCTTCAAAGCCTTCCAAATTTCCTAAGTCGGGACGCGGATAAACCTTCCCCCCCGGCTCATCTGGGTTGTGGGTTACAGTGCCTAAAATCACCAAACGCTTATCGGGATACACGCACTTTTTCAGATCTTCCAGCAACAAGTTGCACAAGAGGAAATGACCCAGGTGATTCGTGGTCATGGTCAATTCATACCCTTCTGGGCTTCGCAACGGCTCTTTGAGCAAAGGCATATAAATTGCGGCGTTGCACAATAAAGCTTTTAATGGTCTACCGCTCGCTTGGAATTCTCTCGCAAATCGCCGCACGCTCTCCAAATCCCCCAGGTCGATTTGCATCAGGGTGAAGCTCCCCTGCGGTATTCCGACCGCTTGAGCCGCTTCGCCGCCCTTCCGCACATCGCGACAGGCCATAATTACATGCCAGCCCCGTTTGACAAGGGCTTTCGCTGTGTACAAACCGACCCCTGAAGAGGCTCCCGTAACGATCGCTGTTGGCTTGTAATTTTGCGTCATTTTGTTAAAACTTTGTTGATTGCTGTTGGTTGTTGGCACAATCTCAAACTGCTGAGCTACTATCTCTCAGCCTTCGAGATGCCCCAATGATTATTTAGGATATTGGCAAAGCTGTCCAATCTCAACTAACTGTGGCAACTCATAGTCATAACGATTATGATTTAAAAGGGGGGGTCAAATAATCTATCAAAACCATAAAAAAATAACAATGGCTCATTTAACTCAACGTCGCGCTGAAAATGCCAGCGGCGATTTCTACGTCGATTCCACTTGTATTGATTGCGACACTTGTCGCTGGATGGCTCCGGATGTGTTTCATAGTGCAGGGGAACAATCGGCAGTTTATCATCAACCTGGGAATGAAACAGAAAGATTGCGGGCAATGCAGGCGTTATTATCTTGTCCTACGGCTTCTATTGGTACGGTAGAAAAGCCGAAAGATATTAAACTTGCTCAGCAAAGTTTTCCCATTTTAGTAGAAGAAAATGTTTACCATTGCGGCTACCATTCTGAGGCTTCCTACGCTGCGGCAAGTTACTTAATTGTAAGACCGGAAGGGAATATTTTGGTTGATTCGCCTCGGTTTGCTGCGCCGCTGGTGAAGAGATTAGAAGAGATGGGTGGTATTCGCTACATGTATCTGACGCACCGGGATGATGTGGCGGATCATCAGAAATTTCGGGAGCATTTTGGGTGCGATCGCATCCTCCACAAGGACGATATAACTTCTGAAACTCGCGATGTAGAAATCCAACTTTCTGACATAGAGCAGATGCAATTTGCACCGGATTTGTTAATTATACCAGTTCCCGGTCACAGCAAAGGTCATACTGTTTTACTGTACAAGAATAAGTTTCTGTTTACGGGCGACCATCTTGCTTGGTCAGAAAGTTGGAATCAGTTAATTGCTTTCCGGGATTACTGCTGGTATTCCTATGCCGAACAAATTAAATCGATGGAAAAATTAGCTGCATATTCCTTTGAGTGGGTGTTACCAGGTCACGGAAGGCGATATCATGCTGACCGAGAAACAATGCGCCAACTTTTGCAGCAATGTCTCGCTTGGATGAAATCGCAGTAGTAGGGGCACGGCATTTTTTAGGTTGTCGCGATCGCCGATAATTTGATCTTGCCGTGCCCCTACAAAACCTGAAACAGAAACCCGGTTTTTCTAAAAAACCGGGTTTCTTCTTAAAATTGCGACAAAAACATTGAAATTAAAATTTTGCCTGCAAAACATCTACCTCTCGGTCATCCTCTTGGGTGATGTCAGAGTCTAGATTAATTTTCCAGACTATAAATAGCAATGTACTTTACACTCCTTGGTATTGATTGCTACCTTGGATTTGAAGAAATGGGAGCGATTATGAAGCATTTGTCACAATTGACAGGGACTTTTGGCATATTATCGACCTTGGTAGTGGCGACACCAGCACTGACGCAGACAGCAGCAGCACCTAGCTTACCTAGCACTCGGCCTAATATGACTTTTAACGTACAACGCCAATCGGGGGTATGCCCGAGGACGGTGAGTTTATGGCATTCGACTCGTTATTATGAAGGCGGTGGGGAACATACAGCGATCGCGAATACAGCTGCGATCGCAGGCGCTGCTCGTTTAGTAGGTTCCAACAAAAAGTATGCCGAATTCCGAGCGCCTTTGCAAAGAGCCTACGCCTCTTGCGTCGGTGTGGCTAGGTCAAATGAGGATTATCCGTATTTGTTTCGCTTTGGCGGCGGTAATGTCACTTTTCGCGTAGAATTGGCGCCAGACACTTCTAGTACTCCGACGATCGTCAGCGATCGCCGCGTTATGGCAAATCGTCCGATGGTGCGTTGGGCGATCGCAGATTAAGATTGTAGATTTTAGATGTCAGATTTCAGATTTAACTAAATCTGCCAACTAAAATTAAAATTAGATTTAACTAAATCTGCTTTTCTCAAATCTAAAATCTAAAATTAACACATGACTTACTACGTTATCTACGACGGTAACTGCAATCTCTGTGTTTCCCTGGTACAGGTGCTGGAAAAGTTAGACCAGGGAAAGTTATTTCTGTATGCGCCAATGCAGGATAAAGACACTTTGAGCAATTTTGGCATCACGCCCCAAGATTGCGAAATGGGGATGATTTTAATAGATGGTAATAATCCCCAGCGACGGTGGCAAGGTAGCGCCGCAGCGGAGGAAATTGGACGCTTGTTACCTGCGGGGGATATATTTGTTAGTGCGTATCGGGCGTTACCGGGGGTGAAATGGGTAGGCGATCGCGCTTACGAACAAATCCGCGATAACCGCTATACTTTATTTGGCAAGCGTGACTCTATTTATCAACCTGCCTATCCGATTGGGTGTAAAGCTGTTAGTAATGCCGCCGCTCGTACATCCAATGGGTAATAGCTAATAGCTAATGGCTAATGGTAAAAAAAAAATATTACCACTAGCAATTAGCAATTAGCAATTAGCAATTAGCAATTAGCAATTAGCAATTAGCAATTAGCAATTCTATGTCGATTTCCAAAATTGAAGCAAAGCAGCTTTTAGAGCGGATGATTTTTGATGATTTGCCTCCAGGGGATTGGGTACAGGATGTTTGGGGCTTGAGTCCTATGTTGGGAGATAGTGCAGCAAAATTGCTAGAAGCTTTTGAATTGTTGATCGAGTGTTGTTCGGAAGAGAAATTAGAAAATTTGCTGGAATCTTTGTATCAAGAACAACTGGAATGATGAATACAAAGTTTTTAAACCCGATTCCTGGGATTTCTTTAATATTCCTCTGGCTAGCATATGCCCTACTAGGTTGGCACCTTTCGGCTCACCACATTTTTTGGTTTGTGGGAGCTTTTGTAACCATCGTAGTTCTAGCGGTAATTCGCAAGAGTATTTCTTGGGTAGAAAGTTTGATGAATGTGAGATCTCAACTATTGAGTCTCATCTTAGTTTTAAGTGCATCGATTGGTTTAATTGCCAGTTGGTCGATAATATTTGAACTTTTTTTATTGCCGCTAACTGCAACAGTTTTAGCAGATTTAGAAATGCGGATTTCTGGCTTTAGCCCACTCGATAGCTTTTTAGTTTTAACGATTCTAGCGGCTTTTGGTTTAGCAGTAGGCGAAACAATAGATATTTTATTTTTACCTAGTCTCAGGTACTAATTTTGGGAAAGGGTAATGGGTGACTCGCTTTTGCTAGAGCGATATGCCTCCGGCACGCTTGGCGAACGCTTGCTCTAATTTCTCCTAATGATTGCATTTATCAGGTTCCCGCGAGCTAGTCATGGAGCAAATTCACAACTGGTAGCATAAATATAAGTTGAGCAAAACTTGAGTTTATGACTGATGAAGAACTTAAGCAGTTAGTTGCTGCTAACGCTAAAGCAATCGGCGAGCTACGGGAATCTATTAACGAGTTACGCGCATCTATGCGCGAATCGAATGCGGAGTTACGCGAATCTATCGCTGAGTTACGCGCATCTACTGGTGACATGCGTGCTTCTATTAATAGTGTGCGGGATATAGTTGCAAATTCTATTGCCTGATATAGGTTATATCGCTCACTTTATACAAAACTTCCTATTTGATCTCGCCCCATCTCTTAGCGATCGCGTTCAGCGTGCCGGAAGCATATCGCGCCCCATTACCTAAAGATTCGTAACCGGATCTTGACCGCTGTACCCAATCGGGCTATGCTCTCTCTTTAAGGTTGCTCAAGTTCAACGACAGCAACCCGTGTCCGCCAAAAATCTAGTATCGCTGCCCAAAGCTGCGGAAACAGCAATGGACAGCTTGACCCCCAAACTGTTGACCCAGCCTGGAGGCTAAATGAGAATTTTAACATTCTCTGTAGCCACCCTGCGAAAGCGCTGCGTGCGGGGTGGCTAAATTTTTTGGTTCCAAATCCAAAAAATTAGGAGAATATATCATGGCAGAAGAGTTTTTGGGAGACTCTAACGGCTCCGATCGTCCAAATTCTGACGCCTTTGAACCGGAACGGGAAAAGGTAGAGTTTATGATTATCAGTTCCCGCGCCGGAGTCCAAGAACAGATCCGCAATTTTTATGCCAGCGGATTTGCTCGCGTTGACGAATGGAGTCCCATAACGCCCGTACCGAATAGAGAAGATCGGATGATGACGATTCTGATTCGCTACCGGAAAGTATTACCCACCGATTCAATGAATCGGTAATTGAGGGAAACCTGAAAGCCCCCCAAGGCATTAGGGGGTTGGGGGGATCTCCGCGTTAACAACCCGTAGGGGCACGGCAACAATTGCACTTTGCGTTTGTTTCGGCGATGGTTGCTGCCGTGCCCCTACTGCTAATTGACGAATTTTTGCCATCAGCCAGGGGATTAATACGATCAAAAACCTCACCCCGTGGTTGCGTAGGGGCACGGCATCAGAGATATCTCGGATCAACAGATAACTTTACAGCAGATTGTAAGTGAGTGAGGTACAGCCCTTTGGCGCTTCGAATGCAATAGCGGCACCCTTAAGGGTGCCGCTATTGCATTCGAAGCGTCGTACCTCATGCGGCTGCAATCCGCTATAATCTTGCCGTGCCGCGGCTTTTGATCGCAGGTAATCGACCAAGCATGATTTAAACTGGCAATGGCAAATTTCGAGCTGGGAACTCGAAACTTCAAGCTTAGAACTAGAAATTTCAAGCTTAGAACTAGAAACTT
>DNGJ01000267.1:2159-6282 GCA_003486305.1 Cyanobacteria bacterium UBA11371 | reverse complement strand
CTTAGAACTAGAAACTTCAAGCTACGAGCTGCAACGTTGCACCTCTGAGGTCAAATTATCCAGCTTTTTTCTCGATCGTTGTCTCTTGAGGCTTGGCTTTCCGAGGTTTTCGCGCAAACCGCTGTCCCATATCCTCAATCAGAGTATCCAAACCACTCCCCTCACCGCTGGCTTTAGCATAGTTATACACCAGCAACGCCGCAGCAAAAGCTTCGCTACCCACCGCCAAACAGGTATCATCCACCAAATCTTGCAACTGCCCCAAGGACAGAAGTATGGGATACAATTGCTCGAACAATTGCACGTCCTTTCGCATTTCTGCCAAATCAAAATTGCGCGGCAAAAAGTCTGGGTTTTGCGTCGCCACTTCCAACGCCTTGCTGACAAAAGCCCGACTCTTGTCCCCCATTTTGGGCAAAGACTGGCGCTGTTCCGGTGTCAGGTCAATCAAAAACGGTAGTTTTTCCTTAATCGTGGCAATAGCTGCCATCACTTCATCGCGGTCTTTTTGGCTTAAGGTAGTGCTAAATTGATTTGTTGCCATGTGGAGGATCTCTAAATTGGTTTTCCAATTTAGAATGCCCATAATTGGATAGATGCGATCGCCCCAAGCAAACAAACCTGGTTCTTTCAGGTTTATGGGGGAAAATGTTTATTATGTTACAAATTTGAGGATGGTGCGTTAGGCACGGATATCACAACTATGGGTTGAAATCGTCAATTTTTCGCCCGTGCCTAACACACCCTACAGCTAAATCAGAGCGGATAAAAAATTTCTACCCGCCCTTTCTTCCCCTAGTGCCTAACCATTGAACAACTCAAAAACCTGCCTGCAAAAATGTTTCAACTTTTCGCATATATCTGCAACGGGCTGACGTTCGCCTTCAAAATTCCAGCTTTCAACCGTTGAAAATCGCCACGCAATTCCTTGATGGTTAAACCCAGCCGTTTCTACTCCAATCACCCGACGCGAACCATCTACCGGGTCTTGATAAAAGCGAATTTGCACTAAAATACTGCGACACCCAAACCTGGGACTCCATCCAGGCAAGTGAAAGCCAATATCGATCGAGTCGGGATCGACTAACTCTCTGGTGTCGGGATCGTTACTCCAGGGTTTGAGGTCTGCCCTTGCATCCGGGAATTGACACTTAAACAGATTGACGACGGCGGCAATTTTAGTGGCAATTTCAATGTTGGTAGCCTGTTGAGCTGCGTTCACGTTTTGGATAAAACTCAAGAGTGGCACTACTTTGGTCGTTAAGTTTAACAACAGGTTTCAGATTTCGCAACCGATTGGGGTATAGAAACCGAGCAGGTGACTCCGTGAGCAGGTGAGCTGGAGGATCTGGGCAAGTAATTACTTCTACTTCGTTATCTCCCTTGTCTCTCTTGTCTCCTCTGCACCAGGTGCACACCTGCACCTGGTGCACCTGGATACCCTAGCGATGAATTCGTCTTGCCCAAAACAGCCACGGGGCGGTAAGCTCAAACCACTGGGATTGAACGGTGCAATAACAAAAGTGTCGATAACGGAAAACTCTATTGAAGTTGGTTCGCTGCAATGGTTTTATCGGGAAGCAAAGCCTTTGGGGCCTAGTGACAGGTTCCCAGTAGTGCTGCTGCATGGGTTGCCTTCCCAGAGTTATTGCTGGACTATGGTAATGCCAAGTTTGACGGAAAAAGGGTATCGAGCGATCGCACCCGACTGGATCGGAAGCGGTTTTTCGGCAAAACCGGACAAGCGAGACTTTGCTTATACTCCCGATGCCTATCTTTCTGCGCTATCTACCTTGCTCAAAGCGTTGGAAATACAGCGCTTCTCCCTTGTCGTCCAGGGATTTTTGGGTTCTGTAGGCATTCAATACGCCCTACGTCACCCAGAACAAATCGAACGCTTGGCGATTATCAACGCCCCCATCTCAACGGCGACTAAGTTACCTTGGAAAATTCAACAACTCGGTTTGCCCTTCGTCGGCGATATGATGACACAAGACCCCCTATTAGTAGACCGTACCTTAGAAGGCGGCTGCCGTTACGACATCTCCGACGAAGATTTAGACGTGTATCGGCGTCCTTTCCTCAAGAGTTCGGCGGCGGGGCGGAGTTTGCTAGCAACGGTGCGAAACTTACAATTGCCCCAAACAACGGCAGAAATTGAATCAGGGTTACGCAGCTTTGAGCGACCTACTTTAATTATGTGGGGGATGCGCGACCCTTGGTTACCCTTCGAGCCAGCACAACAGTTAGCGAGTACGCTCAAGGATGTAGAACTGAGCAAACTTGCAGAAGCAGGGCATTATCCCCAAGAACATTGGTCAGATCAAGTCAGCGATGTTCTAATAAGCTTCCTGCGCCGATAAGATTTGTAATGGTAACTTAAGCAAAAATTATGGTTATGGGACGTTTCCGCTCAATACTGGCTGTTGTGTTGGCATGTGTGACGGTGTTTTTGGTGAGTTGTAGCAGTGCGACAGAAGTCAAACCCCCGACTTACACCTCGGCTAAGTTGGAATTGATTGGGAAGTATACTTCTAGCATCGAGGCAATGCGCGATCGCTTGCCCGAACTAGCTAAGCTGATCCAAGACGAAAATTGGGTATTTACCAAAAACTTCATCCGCGGGCCATTGGGCGAACTGCGGGCGAAAATGAGTCAAGTAGAGCGCAACTTGCTGCCCAATGACCAACCCAAGGCAAAAGAAGTCGGACAACAGGTAATTGAAGACTTGATCGGCATCGACGCAGGTGCGGAAGCTCAAGACTACAAAGCGACTATCCGTTCTTACGCAGCGCTCAAAAAAGACATTGACGCTTTCTTGGGGTTGACGCCTAAAGCATAACAATGGCTAATTGCTAATTGCTAATTGCTAATTGCTAATTGCTAATTGCTAATATAGCTTTTTTGCTGACATTAGCTATTAGCTATTAGCGATTAGCGGTGTAACGCACCATCTCCACCATATCTGGTATCCCTGCGTAAGTCCTGGTAATGGCAATAATTTCCCCATTACCAATTACCAATTACCTAAAATGAGTCGAATTACAATTATCGGGTGCGGCGTTGTGGGAGCCGCGATCGCATACGAACTCAGTTTAATTCCAGGACTATCGATTGCAGTCCTGGATAAACAACCCCCAGCCCAAGGCGCGACAAGTGCCGCTTTGGGTGTTTTAATGGGCATAATCAGCCACAAAATTAAAGGTAAAGCGTGGCAGTTAAGGCAAACAAGCCTGCAACGCTATGAAACTTTAATCCCAGAATTAGAAGCCAATACAAATCGCCAAATCCTTTACAATCGGCAGGGAATTCTCATGCTCGTTCCCTCAATTGCAGATTGGGAAAAGTTAGTAGAAATTCGTCAATCTCAAGGATGGCATTTAGAAATTTGGGATATTGAACAAGTAAAATCTAAATGTCCTCAATTAAATTTAGAAAATACAACCGCTGCTATTTATTCTCCCCAAGACCGACAACTAGATCCTTCTGCTTTAACTTTAGCTTTAGTTGAGGCCGCTGGGCGCAATGGCGTCAAATTTCAATTTGGCGTCACCGTTGAAGGCGTTACATCATGTCTTTTGTCCCCCACCCTGAAGGGTGGGGCTACACAAACAAAGACCGCCTGCGCGGTCTATAACAATATTGGGGGTAATCAATCAGAATTTAATATTACATCTACCAATGGGGGGATTTGCCATCAGATTGAAACATCTAATGGGAAAATAGAAACAGATTGGATCGTTATAGCGGCGGGTTTAGGATCGACGCCAATAACCGCATCGTTAGCCCAAAAAGTTGATATTCAACCTGTATTGGGGCAAGCTTTACACTTGCGGTTAGAAAAACCTTTGGGAAATCCATATTTTCAGCCGGTAATTACCAGCGATGATATTCATATTGTCCCCGTCGGCGAGCAAGAATACTGGGTAGGTGCGACGGTAGAATTTCCGACGGATGCTGGGGAAGCGATCGCAGATCCGAGTTTATTGGATAAAGTGATGTTGGGAGCGATCGCATTTTGTCCCCCCCTATCCCAAGCTACCATCAAAAGAACTTGGTCAGGTTTACGCCCTCGCCCCCAAGGATACCCCGCTCCTATAATTGGTCAATTACCTGGTTACAA
>DNGJ01000267.1:0-1962 GCA_003486305.1 Cyanobacteria bacterium UBA11371 | reverse complement strand
ATTGGTCAATTACCTGGTTACAATAATATATTGTTAGCCACCGGACACTATCGCAACGGCGTTTTACTCGCACCCGCCACCGCTATCGCAATTCGCGATGCAATTTTAGCGAAGTCTGCGGTTTAATCTTATACAGAAAAATTTTTGTAATTAGGATAAAATATCTTCGACAGCACATACGCAACGCCTCTAAATGTAGGGTGCGTTAACGCAGTGTAACGCACCATTTCCACCAGATCTTGCGTAAGTCATGTTCTAGTAGTTTTACCCGCCTTGCAAAAATGAAGCTTAGATTCAAGGCAGCTAAACCATTTCTGCTAACATTTTTACTATCGCTTTCGCTGATTATAATCCTATTCAGCAGCGAAGCAGAACTCCTACAAAAGACAAAAATCAACTTAAATCCCAAAGCCGCTTGGAGTCAATATCCAAATCCTAAACCTGAATTGCCCCAAAAACAAGAGGTTTCTAACATAGAACTTAATCCCGTCAATACCATAACAACCTACACCCCTAGATACAAAATAGCCTGGGCGCATCCAACTAACTATGGAGAAAGATTTACTAAAGATATTAATGGCGTCCCCGTATACAATCAACCAATTATAGTTTTGCACGAAACCGCAGGTTCTGCATTAGGTGCAATTAATTTTTTCCAAACACCTCACCTCGATGAAAATAAGCAAGTAAGTTACCACACCTTAATAGAGTTAGATGGAAAAGTTGTTTATATAGTTCCGCCAGAAAAAAGAGCATTTGGTGCAGGAAACTCAGTATTTGAAACTCCCAACGGCAAAGAAACCGTAAAAACCCATCCTAAGTTTGCCCCTTCTGTAAATAACTTTGCCTATCATATTTCCTTAGAAACGCCCCAGGATGGGTGGAATAATCAAAATCCAACTCATAGCGGTTATACCGAAGAGCAATATAATACTCTAGCGTGGTTCATCGCTCAAAGTAACGTTCCAGAAAATCGCATTACTACCCATAGGGAAGTCGATAGATCGGGAAACAAAGTTGACCCCCGAAATTTTGATTTTCCCAAGTTTCTCAACTTACTTCAGATTTATCGTCAGGCAAATAATCGCAATATTAAATAAGGACAAAATCGATGGCTAAAAACAATAAAAACCAAGCAGGGGATTACGTTATGGCACTTGCCAAAAAACGGGGAAATCAAGCTCGTGAAAGTTACAGTTATGCTTTAGTACTTGGAGCATTATTTGTGCCATCACTGCTTTATAGCATCATAACTTGGTTTTGGGTAGGAATTGCAATTAGCATTGGTGGATTGTTTTATGCAGGCTATTGTTATCAAGATGGACAACGCAACACACAAGGAGAAAAAAACGCTGAGCAGGGTGCAGCAGCAGAAAGGGAAGTCGAAGTATTATTAAAGCCTCTAGAGCGCATAAACTGGCAGATAAAGTACGGCGAGCCTCGCCAGGGGGGAGGAGATATCGATGTTTTGCTGCATTCTCCCAAAGGTAATTGGTATGTTATCGATGTTAAGTCACATGGCGGCACTAAATATGTTGATAATGGTGTGCTGAAAAGGCGTTATGGTAATAATAAAATCCATGATTTTAAGGGAGGGAATCCGATTAGGAAGGTGAAAGCCCAAGCTAAAGAAATCGGTAAAAGTAAACGTGCGTGGGTGACTCCGATACTGTGTTTTACCCAAGACGGTGTAGAAGTTCCAGGAAAAGAAGCAAAGGGCGTGTATATAGTGTCAAAAAAAGATTTAATTTCCATTTTGGAACGGTTAGATAGTCAGTAATGATTTGGTTTGCTGAATTTAAAATTTATCAGTTAAATGAAGAGGAACTAAAAGTTCTCTTATAAGTCTGCGTAGGCAGACTTTGCTTGTGTAGCCGCGACTTTAGTCGTCAGGCTTGTGAGGCAGGTATGATTGCGTTCCCGTAGCGTTGCGTCAGCAGTAAGTAGGTGCAGGTAAATAAA
>DNGJ01000239.1 GCA_003486305.1 Cyanobacteria bacterium UBA11371 | reverse complement strand
ATTGCTAATATAGTATTTTTCCTCACATTAGCCATTAGCCATTAGCCATTAGCTGCACGTTTGAGCTTGAGTTAACTACTATGAACCAGTTGCCAGCATTCTTGCGCGATCGCCCAATCTTCTTGCGTATGAATTACCAATACTCGCACGGTTGAATCTGGCGTGGCTATATCTCGATCTTCTGACAATCTCTCCTGGTTTTGTTCTAAATCTAGTTGCAATCCCAGAAAGCCAAACGCTTCGCAAGCACTTGCCCGCACTTTATCAGCATTTTCACCGATACCAGCGGTAAAAATTAATGCATCTAATCCTCCCAAACTGGCAAGCATCGCGCCGATGTTAGACCGCAAGCGATGGATAAAGATATCAAAGGCTAGTTGGGCGCGATCGCTTCCTTTTGCGATCGCTTCCCCAATCTGCCGCATGTCATTCGAGACGCCGGAAATGCCCTTTAAACCTGACTGCCGATTCAGAATATCATCTAATTGATCGACGGTTACATCGCCTTGCCGCAGTAGGTGAATAAGAATACCGGGGTCAATTGAACCGGAACGACTCCCCATCATCAATCCTTCCAAGGGCGTGAACCCCATTGTCGTGTCGATGCTGCGACCTTCACGCAGTGCTGCCAGGGAACAACCGTTACCTAGATGGCAAGTGATTATACGTAATCGGGTTAAGTCTTTACCGAGAATTTGAGCCGCGCGCTGGGCGCAATATTGATGGCTGATGCCGTGAAAGCCGTAGCGTCTAATCCCCATTTCCAGCCATTCATATGGCCCAGGATAGACATATGCAGCGGGGGGCAGAGTGGCGTGGAAAGCGGTATCAAATACTACTACTTGCGGGAGAGTTGGCAAGATTTTCTCGATCGCTGCGATGCCTTCTAGATTAGCCGGATTGTGGACGGGAGCGAAGAGGGAGAGACGTGCGATCGCATCCTTGACTTCTTGGTTAACAAATGTACTTTGTCGATATTCTTCGCCTCCATGCACCACCCGATGACCGACAATATTAATTTCCCCAGGATTTTCGATTACTTGAGTTTTTCCATGCCAAAGAGTTTCGAGCATTTTAGCAGTTCCATCTGCACGAGAAGAGGAAGGGAATGTTTCTTTGATTACATTTCCTGCGGCAGTTTTGACTTTTAGTTCTTGATGCGTCCAGTCAATTTGAGCTTCCCAAAGCGGTTTTGGGGGATGTTGGGGGAGTGTCCCTCCTATTAGTTCGTAGAGGCAACTTTTTTGACTGCTCGATCCGGCGTTTAGGACTAATATTTTCATAGGGGGTGTTGATTTTGGTGGTGCGAGAACGTTACAAAAATGGTATTATAATAATCAAAGGAGTTTTCTTAGCAGAGTCTAATTTATTATTTAATTATGTCCGCTAAAGATATCTTTCACAATACAGTGCGCTCGGCTTTAGAGAAAGATGGATGGACAATTACCAATGAGCCACTATTTTTGCAACCCAGTCAGGAAGTTACTATGAAGGTGGACTTGGCGGCGGAAAAGTTAATATCGGCGCAAAAGGGGAATCAAAAGATAGCTGTAGAGGTAAAAAGTTTTGTAGGTTTATCGGCAATATCTGAATTTCATACGGCGGTAGGTCAATTTATGAACTATCAGGTAGCGTTGGAAAAACTGGAACCAGAACGGATACTGTATTTAGCTATACCCAGAGATATTTATCAAGAATTTTTTACAGATTCATTTGTGCAAGAAGTGGTTAAACGATATCAAATTAAGTTGCTAGTTTTCCATGTAAAGAAACAGGAGATAGCGTTATGGAAAAACTAAATTATCGTGAATTGGTTAAAAAAGTCATAGAAAAACACGCAAGCGATCGCTCGCAAGCAGATGCAAGTAACGCTCAAATTGTTTTTGATACAGAACGCGATCGCTATTTATTGCTGTATGTGGGATGGCGAGATGAAGAACGACTTCATGGTTGTCCAATTCATATCGATATCCAAGATGGCAAAATTTGGATTCAGCGAGATTTTACGGAAGAAGGAATTGCTAATGAATTGGCTCAAATGGGTGTCCCGAAAACAGATATTGTCTTGGGATTTCGTTCGCCTTATGTTCGACAATTCACTGAGTTTGCTGTGAGCTAATTTGTTTATGGCATAGCAGATCGTGATTTGTATCGAGGAGAAACATTACTCGAAGGGATTGGGGTTGTAGTCAAATTGTGCTTCTCCGCGTGAGTTTTGGACGGCTTCTAGACATTCTTGCAAGTCGTCGCCTGACCAAGTGCCGATTGTCTTGAGGTGAGCGAGGAAGGATTTAGCAGTTGTAATAGAAGGTTTGGTTTGCAGCGATTGTATGAAGGTGAGCGCTTCGGCAAGCCTTGTGCTAGGCAAAGCTTCGATTGCTTGCAACAGTTGTTCTTTGAGGGTCATAGGGTGTGCCTTGCCTTTTACTTATGAGCGTTCGCGCAGCGTGCCGTAGGCATTCGCTCTTTTATTTTAGGCGTTCGCGTAGCGTGCCGTAGGCATTCGCTCATCAGAAGAAAAAAACAGCGATCGCGCAGCGTCGGGTGTGCATATCGCTCTTTGTCTAATCCTCGGATTATCATAGTAGAAATACAGTAAGATTGTGAACGGTCAAAAAATGTCACAAATTACCACGACTGAATTACCCCAAACCCTCCAGACTCTATTTATAGAGGTCGAACGTACCAAAACCCCTCTCACTGTCATTCATGAAGGAAAACCATTAGTGATTATTTATCCTGCGATCGCGCCAGCTCCACGTCCCGCATTTGGCGCAATGAAAGGAAGCGGTGAAATATTAGGAGATTTAATTGCTCCTGTGGCCCAACCGTGGGAAGTTTTAGAATGAAACTTTTACTAGATACCCACATTTGGCGCAAGGTATTTACTTGGCGACTCACGCCTATCGCTTCAACTTCAGACGGCGATCGCCGATCCTAACACCGAACTTTGGCTGAGTCCAATTAGCATTTGGGAGACGCTAATCCTGGCAGAAAAAGGCCGGATATCTTTACAGCCAGATCCGGCTACATGGGTTAACGTAGCTTTAAAAACCCTGGAAACTCGTGAAGCCCAAATGAATCACTCCATTGCCATTTTAAGTCGGCAGGTTGCACTACCTCATCAAGACCCCGCAGACCGATTTATTGTCGCTACAGCGATTTACTATGGCTTAAAATTAGCCACAGTTGATGCCAACCTTACAGGCAATTCGGCGGTACAAACACTAAGTTAGGTAATAGCGTAGTTAGACCATACAACTTTATTTGAGGTTATAACGACTCTCAGCAAGATGATGGTCGTGCGATCGCGCAGCGTGCCTCCAGGCATATCGCTCTTTTATTTTAGGCGATCGCTCGTCAGAAAAAAGAATTTGCGATCGCTCTTTGTTTTGGTGGTGCGATCGCGCAGCGGAAGGGAGGCGATCGCTCTCCATCCAATCATCGCATTCTCATGGTGGAAATGGATAAGATTGTGAGTGAAAAAAGAGGTTGGGTTTCAAGAGCGTCAACCCAATCTATCAGCGTTCGCACTGTCTTAAAAATATCAATTCAATCTTCTTGTATTGCCACCTCCCCCTAAATTATTGCCGTCTGGACTTTTGTATACCCCTCGTCCACTAAAAGTTGTAATCACGCTGTCTGTGCCATTGATGCCTGAACCTGGATCGCACAACATTTTGCTGACAAGCTGAGTCCCGTCATAGACTCTTCTAGTTCTGCCACCACCACCAGGATTTTGACCATCTGGACTATAGTAAATTCCTGCTCCGTCAAATGCTGTGTAAAGTCCTCCCCGACACACTAACATTGCTACTACCTTTTGTCCTAAGTAGAGCCGTCTAGTGCTTCCACCGCCACCAAGGTTTTGACCATCTGGACTGCGGTAAATTCCACCATTTTCAAATGCTGTGTAGATTGCGCCGTTGTATTGAACTATAGCCAAAACTCGTTGTGTACCATCATAAACTCGTACAGGATTGCCCCCGTTTGCAGGATAGAAGAATATGTGACGGTTTGGCTCAATACGAAATTCGCCTGCTGCGCGTGTTACATCGATCGTACCTTGTGCTTGAGCATTGGGTAAGCTATTGGCACAAATAGTAAAAATGGTTGCTACTGTAGATAATGACAAGCTTGCAATAGTAGCACAGGTAATAACTTTAATCTTTTTGGTCATCGTTGAGAATAAACTTGCTCTCTATCCAAACTAGCAATTAGTTTTTCTTTTTCAGTTTGCAAAAAGTCTGGTAGTTATCGGGACTTTTCCAGGTGATGACCTGCTCGAAAATGGGGAAATATTGGGAAATGTGGGTAAATGTTGGGTACAATACAACCAATCCTGACTTCTACGCGACTGTATGAACCTTAAGGAAGTGATAAAGCTCGCAGACGATCTGGTATTTGCTAGAACAGGTAAGCACCTTAGTGACTTGCAAGAGAAGATTCTGCGCGGGACGTGGGAAGATGAGGACTACAAAGAAATTGCTAAGGAGGTTAATCGCTCTGAAGATCGTGTTAGAGAGGTAGGAATGGAATTATGGCAGATACTTTCACAAGAGTTGGGAAAAAGAGTCAGCAAATCAAATTTCAAAGCAACATTTTCACATTTTGAGCAACACCATAACCAAAGTAGCTATATGATCTGTGGGCATACTTTATACCTGCCAGATATACCAAACTCACATGCACCAAATCAGGAAGCATCTAACTCAAAACAAACTGAAAACTCGCATCAAGATTTAAGTGAAATGCCGGAGTTGGGTGCTTTCTGCGATCGCATCCCCCAACTAGACACCCTCACCACCTGGATTTTACAACAACGCTGTCGCCTAATAGCCCTCACTGGCATCAGCGGTATCGGCAAAACAACACTAGCTGTGCAACTCGTTCAACAAATAAAAGATGAGTTTGAATACGTAATTTGGTGCAGTCTAGACGCATCCCCCACCCCTGACGAATTTCAACATAAACTAATACAGTTTTTTTCTGAATCAGAAAAGCAAGATTCACCTGCAACTAACCAAAAACCTTTCCCTCTAATTAAATATTTGCAAAAATATCGCTGTTTAGCAGTATTAGATGACATTCACAACCTTTTCATTAGCGGCGAATTGGCAGGAAAGTATAAACCAGGATACGAAGAATATCGCTCTTTTTTCAAACATATAGAAAAATTATCGCATCAGAGTTGCTTTCTGTTAATCGGTTGGGAACATCCTAGAGAAGTGACTCAAGTTAAAAGCCAAAATACTGCTATTCGTACCTTACAACTCAAAGGTTTAGATATCGCAGCGGGACGGGAAATACTGAGAGAATACGATTTAGAAGAATCCTCAGCACTGATTCACCGCTACCAAGGCAATCCGTTATGGTTAAAAAGCATCGCGACTCTGATTGTTGAGTTGGGAGGATGCGTGAATGAGTTATTACCAAATGATACTATATTGTTGCCAGAAGATTTGAAAGATGTTTTAGATGAGCAGTGCGATCGCTTATCCCAAATCGAAAAACAAGTCCTCTCCTTATTGGCGCAAGAAACCCAACCAGTCACCCTAGCAAAATTACTAGAAAAAGGCACAATTCCATCTTCAGAATTAATCAACGCGCTGCAATCTTTATCGCGGCGCTGCTTGATAGAACAACAAGGAAGTTTTTACGATCTGCCACCTGTATTGAGGCAGTATATCAAAGAGTTATAATCCCAAATCCGGATTGATTACCCCCAATATTATAGACCGCGTAGGCGGTCTTTGTTTGTGTAGCCGCGACTTCAGTCGTTAGGCATAATATGATGTCCGGTCGATTACCCATAATTAGCGCCGGGACACGGCAAGATAAACGTTATCTGTTTGTCCGAGATATCTCTGATGCCGTGTCCCTACGCAAGACGACGTGAAGTTTTTTTATTATGGGCAATTCAACGGACATCATATAATATCATGTCCGGTTGCATCGGTAGCGTCAGCCCTTGCGGGTTTATTTAACCTTTGCGTTTCTAGCAAATATCTCTCGTAAAACCCGCCCCTACTATACACAATCTTTGCTACCGGACATGATATGAGTCGCGAACGATGATTTGTTTGCCCCGTTTTTTCGCAACTTTCGAGGGATACGCCTTTACCATTTCTTGAACGGCGGTTTTTTGATCGGTAATCGGCGCTTGTGCCAATTTAATATCATCTGACACGATCCTACTCCTTGTGCAGAATTCTGAATTCAGAAGTCAGCAACTTTACAGATCAATTCATTCTGACTTCTGTCATGAACGCGCTGATGTTGGAGTTTAGATTTGGGATTTTAGATGGGGAGAATACAACTTGAATCGCATCTTTTCGGGTTCGGCAACTTGGACTGAAATCGTCAAATATCCTCTGTAGGGACACGGCATGAAAATACTTTTGGGCTAGTTGCAATGCTGACTGACGCCGTGTCATAACCTTTTCCCATGAATGTGAAACACACTTGGGTTGGGGCGGGTTTAGTTAAATTGTTTGTTTTTATCAAAAGTAACTGGTAAAACCCACACCGTAAATCGGTACATGTTGATGTGTAGCATTATCAAGGGAAATTGGGATCGCTACTCAATCCTTGCATCCAAAATCCTTGCATCCAAAATCTTTTAGTCGAACAAACCGAATTTAACGAGCAGTTTTTCCAGGTCGTCATTCTTTAATGGTGTAGGAATGACTTGATTGGTGTTTTGATCTATCGCTATTGCCAGGTTACGATAGTGTTGCGCTTGTTCGCTATCTGGTGCGTAGTCAATCACCGTCTTGCCGAATGCGATCAAAGTATTTTTAAGTTTTTGAGCAATTTTGTAACAATTGTACATATTGGTAATTTTAAACGAACCGCCAAGACGCAGAGGACGCAGAGAGAAGAAGAGAGGGCTTTTTAAGAGGGGTTTTTGCGACCGAGGGTAAAATAGATGGTGATATCGTTCCAAATGCCTTGTTCGGTTACTAATGTTTGTAGTTCTGCATCAAATTCTGCTTTTGCTTGCTCTAGTTGAGGGGGTGAGAGTTGGGAAAGGGGATTGGTTAAGAGTCCAGGTGTTGGACTATTTGGATTTGCTATCCACATCTGTTTTGCTTGTTCTAGGCTGATATAATTGCCATATTGTTCTGTTTTGACTTCAATGCCTTCAAATCCTGCTTGTTGCAGTAAGTTATG
>DNGJ01000009.1 GCA_003486305.1 Cyanobacteria bacterium UBA11371 | reverse complement strand
GCTCCGTACTAGAGAGCGAAAAATATGTTTGACGCTTGCTGCGTCGCCCTTATGCTACATATTATAATACACAATGTCAACAGGCGATCGCGCAGCCAGAAATTATCCTCCCATGCGGGTCAACCAAATTGTACAGGGATAATCTGGCCTATAAGGCAAATTGTAAGATTTTCTTCAATTAACTTTATGTAACGCAAGTTGCTAATTGCTAATTGCTAATTGCTAATGGGAGCATTTTTCCTGCCATTAGCCATTAGCGATTAGCCGCTATGGATGAGATAAATAGCAACTTGAGTTATGCAATTATTCGCGGTAACATCTATCTGAAGTAAGAAATTTAAAGGATAACTGTTTTATGTGGCTGGTAACTATTAGCTGTTCGGGGGATGCGTGGAAACGTCATGGAGTGGAGTTTAAAGCGATCGCAGACAAGTATCCCGGTACTTGTACATCTTCTAAAAAAATGCCCGATGGTCAACGTTTAATGGAATATAACATAGAAGATGTGGGAGACGCAGAAGCTTTTCAAGATGATTGTCTAAATTTAGAAGGATTTTCTGCTAGGTTTGAATCCCTGTAGAAAATCTTGATAATTGACGAACTTGTTCTGCTCGCTTGACTATAGGACAGTTCGCAGTGCGATCGCTAATTTAACTTTTAACCCGCGCCAGCGGGTTTTGTTTGTGTAGACGCGATTTCAATCGTCAGTTATTCAAACGGGATTGTTATAACCCTGATTCAAATTAGCGATCGCTTGACTAAACCAACTCGCCGCACTAATATTAGTTCCTGCATCCAGGCGTTCTAAAGTTTGGTCTAATAAAGCAATTGGTAATCCCTTCAAAGCCACAGATTCAGTACAAAGTTTATAAGTTCCATCAGACTGTAACCGAAAAGCAAATACCCGCTTTCCTCGCACATCAATCACCCAATATTCTGGAACTCCCAAATCCGCATAAAGTTTTTTCTTCTCATCCAGATCTGTTGGTAAAGTTGTATCAGCTTAAAAAACAGCCGGACTCTCTCTAAAGTTGGATCGTCGCGATAGCGCAAGTAATCTTCCCAAGTTGCTGCCTGCCATTTGGGAAGCGATGTGCTTACAGCTATTTGAGCGATTTTAGGCGTTGCATATTTTTGATTTAACTCCTTACATTGCCTTGGCAAAAAGGGTTACTGTTATTTTAGCTTGTTTTAGCGATCGCACTCTCTCTCACTGGATGCGATCGCTAGCTGTTTCTTCACTAATCAATCAAAAAAATCTGTTTCTTCAAAATACTCATCATCTCTCCTGAATTGCCATAAGGCATTAACGGACTCCACTCCCAAACGGCTGCAAAATTCTTGTGATGCAGCGTATGAATTGTGCGAATTACTCCTTTATGCGAACCAATTACAAGAACTTTGATAAATTCTTTCCCCGAAACTGGATCGCAAGATGGCTGAAGGACTACAGACGCAGAGGTTGTTTCACCCGCATCGGTAACAAAGGTGTTGTGCATAGGTATTCACCTGGTTTCTACTCAAAAGTAATGTCTCACATGTGGCGACATTACTAGCTTACAACAGAATGTCTCCATATGCGAGACATTTACGGACTCAATTCCCTCTGACACGATTGTCCAAAGGACACCCGCACGCGAAGGGAGGCATGGGAAAAGCAGGCAAAGCCCTCAGACAAGTTCTGGAAACCTACGGAATTACGCAAAATAAGCTGGCAGTGGTCATGGGAACGAGAAGATCGAATGTAGGTCGCTGGTTTCACGAGCAAATAGACCCTACAGGCGATACAATCGCTGAAATTGTTGCAGCCTTGAGTAAAATTGAGCCAACTGCGGCAGAGGATTTTGTCAGGCTGTATTTAGGGGATTCAATGCGGGATAGAGAACTGGGATAGGCGTTTGATTGAGAATCCCGGTTTCTTTAAGAAACCGGGATTTTCAATGCCTCAGTGGCTAATATTCCACAATTTCAGGATAGATAAATCGATAACCAGCATCCTTAATTTTCTGATTAGAAACCCGCGCATTATAAGGTCGCACGCTAGGAACAGAAGCATCCCAAGCAACATTAGGCAGATTGTGAGTTGCAAAAATGCGATCGAGCAATTCGCGGCTAGGTTGCGGTACATCGCCGACTAAATTGTAAATTCCCTGCAATTGATTTTCCAGAGCAAATGTTAACGCCCCGACGATATCATCGAGGTGAATCCAATTCGAGAAATCTTCCCCCGCACCCGGACGAGTCATACCTGACCAACGTCCAAATATTTTAATCAACTCCCGTCCAGGGCCGTAAATTCCTCCCAGACGCAGAATGCAAACTTTAAGATTTGGACTCGCCGCCGTCATTAATACCCGTTCTGTTTGGGCTAGAATTTCATTGTTTTCGTTTGCTGGTGTCAGGGGTGAATCTTCATCCACCCACTCGCCTTTTTTGTCGCCGTAGACAGAATAGCTACCTGTATAAATTACCTGCTGGACAGTAGGCGCTTGTTTTAAAGCAGATACAAGGGTTTTGGCAGTTCCTAAATAGGTTTCTTCGTATACGCTTGCACCCCTTGCACCGACAGACAACAAGACGGCATCTTGGTTTTGCAGAATCTCGCCCATCGCCTCTTCATCACTTCCTTTTAGCACTTCCACCCGGTGAGCAATTGTTTCTAACTCTGCCACTCGTTCCGGTGTCGTCGTGGTAGCGGTAATGACATAATCCGAGTTGGTACGCAAACGTTGAACTAAAGCTTTACCGACATAACCACAGCCAATGATAGCGATTCTCACCCATTTCCTCCGTCTTAAAATAACCGCCGTTTAAAATTATTGCCGATTTGTTCGGGATTTTTTCACTAAACTGAAGTAAACCAATTACCAATTACCAATTACCAATTACCAATTACCCTATCGATGAGTCAGAAAATTCACGGTGTAGTAGCAGCAGGACACCACAAAACCGCCGCCGCCGGTATCGAAATGTTTCGCAATGGCGGCAATGCCTTCGATGCCGCCGTTGCCGCTATTTTAGCTTCTTTTGTCGCCGAGCCAATGTTAACTTCTGCCGCTGGCGGCGGTTTTCTTTTAGCACATACGGGGGATAATCGCAATATTTTGTTTGATTTCTTTACTCAAACGCCGCGCCAGAAAAAATCTATTGGCGATATTAATTTTTATCCAGTTGATGTTAACTTTGGCGATGCCGTACAAAGCTTTCACATCGGTTTAGGTTCGATGGCAGTACCGGGAAATATTCTGGGAGTATTTCACGTACACCAAAAATTGGGCAGATTACCTTTTCATGTAGTAGCTGAACCAGCGATACACTATGCTAAGAACGGCATCGAACTTAGCGAATTTCAAGCTTATTGTTTAAATCTGCTCAAACCGATTATGATGGCTTCACCTGAATCCCAGAAAGTTTATGCACCATCTGGTAAATTGATCGAGTGTGGAGAGCTTGTAGTTATGCAAAATTTGGCGGCATCGTTAAGCGAGTTTGTTGCCAATGGGTTCAGGGAGTTTTATTCAGGAGAAATAGCGCATAAACTTGTAAAAGATTGTCAGGAAAAGGGAGGATACTTAACTTTAGAAGATTTGGAAAATTATCGCGCGATTGAAAGAGAACCATTGGCGATAAATTACCGCGATCGCACGTTACTCACCAACCCTCCTCCCAGTTCCGGCGGCACTCTCATGGCGTTCGCTTTCCAGCTATTATCTACCATTGATTTAAACAAAATTGAATTTGGGTCTGACTCTCACCTACAACTTCTAGCCCAGGTAATGCGGTTAACCAATCAAGCTAGAACTGACGGATACGATGCTTACATTTATCAACAAGATATCGCGGAAAAGTTTTTATCGAACGAGCATTTTCAACCTTACGAACGAGAATTAACACAAGTGGTGAATAAATGGGGAAGTACAACTCACATCAGCGTCATCGATAGCGAAGGCAATGCAGCTTCTGTGACAACTTCTAATGGGGAAGGATCGGGATATGTAATTCCGGGGACGGGGATTATGGTAAATAATATGTTGGGCGAGGACGATTTAAACCCCGCTGGATTCCATAACTGGCCTCAAAATCTACGGATTTCTTCGATGATGTCTCCTACAATAGTACTGAAAGATGGTCAGCCAGAAATAGTGTTGGGGTCTGGGGGGTCGAAGCGAATTCGCACCGCAATCCTGCAAGTAATTTCCAACTTGATAGATTTTGAAATGCCCGTCGCTCAAGCTGTAGAAAGTCCTAGAGTCCACTTTGAAAGCGGAATATTTCATTTAGAACCCGGATTTGACCCAGAAAAAGTAGCAAATGCTACGCTTCCCAATGGCTCTAATATGGTTCTATGGAATCAAAAAAATATGTTTTTTGGGGGGGTGAATACAGCACAAGCAAATTTAAATTGTTTGATGACAGGTGCTTCCGATCCGCGACGTCAGGGAGTGGTAGCGATCGCTTGATACCCTCTCTCACTATAACGCGACTCAGGTCACAACCCACAAAGCCTCTTATCACCCACCCAAATCCCAAAATTGCACATTATGGAGTTAACCTATTTCTAGCGTGACGCTACCAGCTTGCTGTAGCCTCATAGGAGAAAATACCCTGTTGATTGAAAAGAGAAGTCGCCATGTTGTTTAATCCTACACAACTACTCATCGACCACTTCGTCAGCCAGCTGCGCGAAGGCTATACCCGCACATACGGTGGCTGGAAACCGGACTATGCGGACATTCTCAGCTGGGCTGGGAACATGGCTTTGGAAAACATTGCCAACAGCGATGCCCTCTATCACAATGTCGAACACACTATCCTCGTCACCTTAGTCGGACAGGAAATTCTCAGGGGCAAACATATCCGCGAAGGTGGAGTGTCCTGCGAAGATTGGTTGCACTATATTATCTCCTTGTTGTGCCACGACATCGGATACATTAAAGGCGTTTGTCGGCAAGACCGAGAAGCAGAAGGCTTGTATGCCACCGGCATCAACGGTACGATGGCAAAGCTGCCTCCAGGCGCATCCGATGCTAGTCTGACACCTTATCATGTAGACCGGGGCAAACTGTTTATATCCGAACGCTTTGGCGGTCATAAACTCATCGACGCCGAAGTAATCAAAGCCAATATCGAACTCACCCGTTTCCCCGTCCCCAAAGATGAAGATCATCAAGATACAACGCATTATCCCGGTTTAGTGCGCGCTGCCGATCTGATCGGTCAATTAAGCGACCCCCGCTATTTGAAAAAAGTCGGTGCTTTATACTACGAATTTGAAGAAACCGGCGTTAACAAAGGCTTGGGATATCGCCACCCCGGAGACTTGCGCCAGAACTACGCTAAGTTTTTCTGGAATGTGGTTTATTTCTACATCAAAGATGCGCTGTACTATTTAGAACTGACGCAGCAAGGGAAACAAATCATCGCTAACCTCTATTCAAACGTGTTTGTCATCGAACACGAACAGCCAAAGGGCATGGAGGTAGCTGCTTGAACCGGAATTGCAAAAAATTTAAGATTGCAGATTTCAGATTTCAGATTTTAAATTCAGTCTGCTATCTGCAATCTTAAATCTGAAATCTGAATTTCAAACTCGGTATCTTGTTTGCTAAAAACGGATTTTTTGGTTAGTTCCTCTTCATTGCAAGTTTAAAACCAAAAATGGCAGATTGAACTTTCAATCTGCCATCTTATATCTTAAATCAGCAAATCAATCTTGCTGGTTTAATTGCTTGCTGGCTTGGCGAGACTCATACCACAAAGGAACGAATATCCATGCCATCACCAGCAGTAAAGCAACTACAGCAAATTGCGCCACCCAAGCGACTAATTTTTCTAAGGGCACGATGTGACCGGCAAAAAATGCCAAGCTGACCATTACAGAACCCCATAAGGCTGCCCCAGCTAGGTTATAAGCTGTAAATTTCAGGAACGGCATTTCCACAATTCCGGCTAGGGGACTGGCAAAAATTCGCAGCA
The DNA here is from genome assembly GCA_003486305.1 of Cyanobacteria bacterium UBA11371. Classification (GTDB taxonomy): domain Bacteria; phylum Cyanobacteriota; class Cyanobacteriia; order Cyanobacteriales; family Aerosakkonemataceae; genus Microseira. The sequence goes on along the minus strand of DNGJ01000009.1, from coordinate 7,786 downwards.
GGGCGATGAAGCGACCGATAAATACGGTTTTTCCAGCATTTTCACGAAATTCATCTTTTATTTCTAAGAGTTTTTCTTCGCTGATGCGGAAAATTCGCCCGATTCCTAGCAGTAAAGGCCAGCCGCCGTATTTACCGATAAAATAACCGCAGTTACCGCCTAAAAATGCACCGGCGATCGCACTACCCAAAACAAACCAGTAATTCAGCTTACCACTACCCGCGAGAAACCCTCCCGCAATGGTAATCGTCTCCCCAGGCAAGGGAACTCCCAGGTTTTCCAGCAAAATTCCCCAGAATACAGCCCAGTAGCCGTATTTCCCCGCAATTGCCTCGATGTTCTCTACCGATATAAATTCCAAGGACATCTACAACATCCTTTACAAAGTTTAATACTTCTTCTAATCTTGACTTACTCTAGGGAAGCGTGTCAATCTTCCAAACCTGCCCAGAAAACAACCTCAAGGGCAGGCTCCGATGCCCACCCCACAAGAGTTTTTGCACAAGTCTATTGCCAGTTGCCAGAACCTTTGGGTGATATCGTGTTTTTAAGCAAAGGTTGTGCAGGTGTTTTTGACAGGTGTAGGGGCGGGTTTTACGAGAGATCTTTGTGAGCAGCGCAAAGGATAAATAAACCCGCCCCGGCTTATACAGCGGATTGCAGCCGTATGAGGTACACCGAGAATTTGTGTAGCGGGTATTAAATACCCGCTATATTACCGATGCCGAAGGGCTGTACCTCACGCGCTTGCAATCGGCTATATTACCGATGCAATCGGAAATGATATGAAGCGCGGGTGCGATTCGCGCCCAAGGGTAGCGCAAGCTTCACGCGCAGCGTACCGGAGGCATATCGCATTTCCACCCCAGAGAGTCAGCGCCACCATTTACACTGGAATCATCACCTCGCCACCACATCGCCTGCTTATGCCGCCCCAACCCTACCCAATTCCGCAGCGCGAACCGCCCCTACCTCCCCAGGAAACGCTGCCCACGATGTACGATTTGCCCAGCGAAGACCCAGAGGAACCCGGATTGCCTGACGAATATCACGACCTACAACCCCAACTATTAAGCCGGACTTTTCGCTGTCGTCGCTACCCACCAGAACGGGTATTCACAGGGACTGACCTCAATCTCTACTACGATGTACGCCATCCCCTGTGGCATAAGCGCCCCGATTGGTTTCTGGTGGTAGGAGTTCCCCGCCTGTATCAGGAAATCGAATTGCGCTCTAGTTATGTAATCTGGCAGGAAGGTGTAGATCCTTTTGTAGTGGTGGAACTCCTCTCCCCTGGTACGGCAAAGGAAGATTTGGGAGAATATGCAGACGCAGAAGCGGCGCTGGAAGGGGAAAATGCTTCTACCGATACTCAACCCGATGTCGTGGCAGAAGAAACTAACGGACACGCCAAGGAAACACCCCCGCGCAAATGGGAAGTGTACGAACAGATTCTGCGAGTGCCTTACTACATCGTCTTTAATCGCTATACTAACCGCGTTCGTTGCTTTACCCTTGCAGGCGGACATTACCAAGAACAGGCACTCGCTCCAGACAATCCCCGCATCTGGATACCAGAGTTAGAGCTAGGTTTAGGATTGTGGCAAGGAACATTTGAGGGCATTACTCGCCAGTGGTTGCGCTGGTATGATGACCAAGATCGGTGGGTTCCTACTGATACAGAGTTGGCATTAGAATTGGCAGAGCAAGAGCGGTTACGCGCACAAGAAGAACGACTGCGGGCAGATAGGGCAGCGGCGCAGTTGCGGCAAGTTGTCCGCAATTTGTTGCAATCTGGCATGAGTTTGGAACAGGCAGCAGCGCTGACAGGACTATCGCCAGAGCAGGTGCAGGAAATGGAATAGGAAATATCGAGAGTGCATCAATATCTTGCTTCTTAGATATGTGTAGGGGCGTAGCATTTGGGCGACAATTTATGTTTAAAACCCTAGATTTTATGTCCAAATGCTACGCCCTCCCCAGGATCTCCAAACACGCCCTACCCGATAATTTATAGCGGATTGCAATCGGATGAGGTACACCGCTTCGTTTGTGTAGCGGCACCCTTAAGGGTGCCGCTACACAAACGAAGCGATAATGCTTTCCCTCACTCATTTGCAATCCGCTGTATTGGCTCGTTCCCAGGTATTATAAATGCCTTGAAATAAATTTCCGGCTGTAGAGATTGACATGTCAATCTCTACAGCTTAAACCCGTTAAAATAAGTTGAAAATTCACGCCCAGTCCGTTAAAACGGACTTAAGCTTTCAGCCCGAAATTTATTTCAGGGCATTTATGCAAGAGGTCTAATATTCGATTCAGCTAAAAGCGCAATTTCTCCAAAAAACTCCTCATCTCCCACACTAGCCACTTTTTTTCTGATTCGGTCAAAAATAATCCAAAGCGATATCGATCTTTCCCCACGCACATTGTAATCGCCTTGAACCAACCTGTTTTTACTGTTAGCCGTTCAATGTCCGAACGGTATTCTTTTACTTGCTTGAAGAACCAAATCGGTGAACCTCGCTGAATTCGGAAATTTTCCTGGGTCATTTCCAACTTAATATGACACAATGAACCCAGTAGAGAATCGCCCAAGATCAATAAGCCAATTGACAAAAAGATGATGAGTAAAATCCAAGCCCAGGTATTCGTTAAATTAATCGCACCTGCATTGCGAAATTCTCTGATAATCCAGGCTGTTAAACATGAGATTCCATTCCAAATTAGGGATAAGAAAGTAAACAATTTACTGTAATTCGTGCGTAGCCCTACGGGAGGAATTTCTATGATTAAACTAGCTTCATTTATAGTTAAAATGATGGGGCTATTCTTCGGTTTGCGAGGGGTTAGCGATCTGGTGGTAATTGCCCGTTCGTTCTGCAATACAGCTAAGGCTTCTTGAGCAGAATCAAAGCGGTTTTCTATCTCTGGTTCAATCATTCGATCTAACCAGTTGGCAAATTTTTTAGAAACGCGGACATGAGAACGAAAATTAATTTTTAGGCGGCGCTGGGGTAAATCTGCGGGGGTTTTCTGGGTTAACAAAAACAGCAGTGTCGTTCCTAAACCATATAAATCTGTCGAGAGTACTGCTTGTCCCCGAAATTGTTCGGGTGCCATGTAGCCATAAGTTCCCACCACCGTACTGCCACCCGTGACAGTTTGGTGATAAATGTCTTGTACTGCCCCAAAATCTACTAGGACTATCCGCCCATCGCCTCGTCGGATGATGTTTTGTGGCTTGAGATCTCGGTGGATGATAGGAGGAGTAAGAGTTTGCAGATAAATAATAATTTCTAATACTTGAATAGCGATATCTTTAACTTCAGATTCCTGGGGATGCCAGCCATTTTCTATCCATTTGTCTAAAGATGTTCCTGCTGCCAATTGTTGCACGAGGTAGAAACTCCGGTCATTTTCTGTTTCTACCTGGAAATAGTCCAGATAATGGGGAATGCCTGGATGATCGAGTTGGGAGAGAATTTTACTTTCTCGTTCAAACAATTCTAGGGCTTTCCAGTCTGTCATTCGCCGCAGAGACAAGGTTTTAATCGCTACGAGGTTATTGTTTTGTAAGTCAATGGCTTGGTAAGTGATGCCGATGCCACCCTGTCCCAAGGTACTTTTGATGCGATATTTTTGGGCAATAATATCGCCCGATTTGTGCAGGAGTTCCATGATTACTTTAATCGAATTGCTGATGCTGGCTGTAATTGTTGCCTGTTGGTTAAATGTTTATACATTTGTTTAGGTGTTTCACTTTGTCGCACCATAACGTTTGAGTAGTTGGACTACATCCTTCGATTTGGTCTGTGCTGCCAAGTGCAGCGGAGTTTCACCCCATTTAGTCTTGGCGTTGACATCGGCACCCTTGGCAATCAGCAGTTCGGCTACATCCAGAGAGTTGTACCCTGCTGCCGAGTGCAGCGGAGTTGCGCCGTCTTTATCCTTAGCATTGACATCGGTACCCTTGGCAATCAGCAGTTCGGCTACATCCTTCGATTTGGTCTGTGCTGCCGAGTGCAGCGGAGTTTCGCCCGATTTATACTTAGCATTGAGATCGGCACCCTTAGCAATCAGCAGTTCGGCTACATCCTTCGATTTGGTCTGTGCTGCCAAGTGCAGCGGAGTTTCGCCCCATTTAGCCTTAGCATTGACATCAGCACCCTTGGCAATCAGCAGGGAAGCTATATCCTTCCAGTTGTTCGCTGCTGCCGAGTACAGTGGAGTGTCGCCGGATTGATTCTTGGCATTGACATCAGCCCCCTTAGCAATCAGCAGCGAAGCTACATCCTTGGAGTTAGTCCCCACTGCCGCGTGCAGGAGCGTTTCGCCCGATTGATTCTTGGCATTGACATCAGCCCCCTTAGCAATCAGCAGTTGCGCTACATCCAGAGAGTTGTTCCATACTGTGTAGCGCAGCGGAGTATCGCCCGATTGATTCTTGGCATTGACATCAGCCCCCTTAGCAATCAGCAGGGAAGCTACATCCTTGGAGTTGTAAGATGCTGCCCAGTGCAGCGGAGTCCTGTTCGATGTATCCTTAGCATTGAGAGCGGCACCCTTGGTAATCAGGAAGGAAGCTAACTCTTTGTTGTTCAATTTTGCTGCACACCCCAACAGCAAAGAATCTTTCAGGCTATTAGGATTGCCGCCTTGGTTGATATAATTCCTGATGGCATTGGCTTCGTTACATATTGTTTGAGGCGGTTCAAATCCAAAGCGGTTTAAGATCGCCCATCGATAAGAATTCAGCACAAAAATTGTCGCGCTTGTTGCCATTGTCAGTAGCGCGATCGCACCCCACCCCCCTGTTGTACTAAAAACTCCAGGCATCTTTCTCTCACCCCGCAGCACGGAGAGCGCTACTTTAGCCGATGCAAATCTATCTTCTACATCTGGCTCTAGCATCTTCTCTAAGAAGGCAGCAAAATCCTCATAAATTTGCAGGCGGGAACGGAAATTTAACTTCAGTCCATCCGTCGGTAATTCAGCCGGGGACCGATGGGTGAGCAAAAATAATAATGTGGCTCCTAAACCATACAAATCAGTGACTGGAACTGCTTGTCCTCGGAATTGTTCGGGAGCCATATAGCCGAAAGTTCCTACTACCGTACTCCCCCGCATAAAGGTGTTGTAATAAGTATCCTGCACCGCACCAAAATCAACTAAAAATACCTGCCCATCTTCTCGTCGGATAATGTTTTGTGGCTTGATATCTCGGTGAATAACGGGAGGTGTTTGCTGGTGCAGATAAACCAGAATTTCTAATATTTGTTCGGCGATGCGTCGCACTTCTGCTTCTTTCGCGTGCCATCCCTCTTGAACGAGTGCGGCTAAGGATTTCCCTTCTGCCAATTGTTGAGCAATGTAAAAAGAACGGTCAGAAGGCGTATCTACATGAAAATATTCCAAATAACGCGGAATGGCAGGATGATTGAGTTGAGCTAGAACTTTGGCTTCCCGTTCAAATAACTCCATCATTTTCCAGTCATTCATCCGATGCAGGGAAAGCGCTTTGAGTGCGACTCGCTGACTTGTTTGTAAGTCTTGTGCAAGGTAGGTTGTCCCGCTTCCACCTTGCCCCAGAGTGTCGATGATGCGATATCTTTGGGCAATGATGTCTTCCGTCTGGTGCAGTTGTTCCATACTGCTTTCCTTGTGGGGTGCGTTAGCGCTCAGCGTGTCGGAGGCATATCGGTCTATTCTATCCACCCACATTGGCAATGTCAGCGATCGCGCCTACTCAAATTCCGGCGACCACAAATCAGAAACCGCAACTTCCCATCCCGGAAGTAAATCTGGCACTGTCAAAATATCACCATCGCGTAAAATTTCTACATCCTGACCAAGACGATAAATTTCTATAATCCGCTTTTCCGGGTTTATCAAAATACCCACTCTAGTTCCCACAGCGAGGAATTCTTCAATCTTTGTCCTCAAAGATTTTAAACTATCGTTAGGAGATTTAACTTCTACCATCAAATCGGGAGCCAATTCAGCAAAAGATCGAGGACTTTTACGCAATCTTTCTGCTAAAACAAATGAGACATCCGGCGCTCTCAAATCTGAGTTTGGTAAGCTAAAAACAGCACTGGAACCTGTTACCCGTCCTAGCTTCTGGGGTCTAACCCAGTTTGCCAGAACTCTACCAAACTCAAACGCCACTTCATCTGACTCATAACCTGATGGACTCATAACGATAATGTCGCCGCGAACTAACTCCATGCGATGATCGGGATGCTCTGCTTGTAGTTTCTCCAAGTCTTTAATCGTTAAGGATGACATAGAAACTCCTAAAGTCTTTGGGTCTATTAAACCTCTCCAAAAACTCTTGTGGGGTAGGCATCCTGCCTGCCTTAGACTCTATTTTCTGGAGAGGTCTATTTATATTTTAATTTGACTCTACAATTACCTTTGCATATCCAATTGGTTTATAGCAGTTTTCAACTGGGTGCAACGCAACATTGTAGGGGCACGGCAACCGAAAAACTTTGATTTGGCGGCAAAACTTACAGATGCCGTGCCCCTACTCCCCATTAATTTGACTGAGGAAATCGTCGAATTTTTCGCCAAAACAAAAGCCTTAATTGAGTTGGGTTTCTTCCCTACGTATAGTAAGTTCAAATAGGGGCAAACCCATTAAGCACTGCCAATGACAGGCGAACAGATCCGGTGATTGGATGCCGATACTTGCGATCGCTGCTTCCCCCGGAAATGGCAACAATTTATCAAAGTATATATCTTTACCTTCAAACCCAAATTGCATTAAGTATGTCGCCGGTGTTGCGTTGAGCTTGAGCAACACTTTCCATCCCATTTGGTAAAGCACCTGCCTCACTTCATCGGCTACATGTATCGGCTGATAATATTTGTTTTCTTTTAAACCTATTACTTCTGCGTATAAAGGCCCTTTCGCCGTCAGTACAATTGACAACCAAAAGCTACCATCACCCGTTGCATATCCCAACTCCTGGGTCTGATGGCGCAATTTTGTCACATCGCGACAAGCTTGATAAATTCCACTCGCTGGAAACTTGATATTATCTGGTAAATTTAGCGTTAAAGGACATAGCAGGATATTTTCTTGATCACAAACTTCTTTTTTTGTCAAGCGATCGCTTACCGCATTTCCAGCTTGAGCGAGAGAACTGGCTGCAACAACTTGGACATTTACTGGCGTGACGGGATTTATCGCCTGTAATAGAGCTTGAACCATTTGATGAGTCGTGGAAGTGGACGCCACTTGAGCATCCACGACCTCATCGACCACAATCCAAACCTCAGACATGTCGGAAGCTGGGAAGACTAATTTGACCGCCGCCGCCCAGCCGTTGGAAACTAGGCAGATCGAGGTGACCACCCGTGCGGCGGTTTTTCACAGCCAAACGGTAGGTGACGCTTTGAAGTTCGGCGCGGAGTTGGCGGTTTTCCCGTTGCAGCTGAGCCACCTTTTCTTTGACAGGTGCTAAGCGTTCGGCGAACTTTTGGCGATAAATTTGGGGTAGTTCTTGGATTACCTGTTCGAGCATCCGGGTGCGATCGCTCAATTCTTGCACCGACTGGCGCAGTTGATAAATTTCCGCATCGCGTTCGGCAAGTTGTTCTTGATAGAACGTGACTTGCTGTTCGACGCCTTGGAGTTGTTCCCGCAGCGCCAGGGTTTGAGCTTGATTGCGTTCGGCAATTTCAGGCGTTGGTAAAAATCCGGTATTACCTTTGACCAGGCGGAAGAGTTCTTGGGACAGCTGCTGTACCAGTTGGTCGCGCAGTTGTAACTCTT
>DNGJ01000333.1 GCA_003486305.1 Cyanobacteria bacterium UBA11371 | reverse complement strand
CATTTTCGGTTACGATATCAATACTTTATCAATTGGGCTAGGTGGATTTTCAGCCCTAGCTGGCGGTTTTGCACTTTCTATACTCATGCTACCAGTCGTAGCGCTGACTACAGAAGAAGCTTTAAAACTTGTCCCTATCTCTCAACGCCTCGCCTCTTCTGCTTTGGGTGCTACCCGCTTCCAAACAACTTTTAAAATCGTCGTTGCTACAGCTTTACCCGGTGTGACCACAGGTATTCTACTCGCTGTAGCGCGTGCGGCGGGCGAAACAGCGCCTCTCGTTTTCACAGCTTTGTTTAGCGATAACTGGCCCGATGGATTGTTCAATCCTACCCCTTCCCTATCGGTTTTAATTTATAATTATGCCAATTCTCCCTTTCCCGAACAAAATAATTTAGCTTGGACGGCTTCAGTGGTGTTGGTAAGTTTAATCTTATTGATTAGCGTTGCGTCTCGCATGGTGACGCGCCGACGATGAAATATATTTAAAATTTAAGATTGCAGATTTTTGATTTGAATTAAATCTGCAATTTGCCATCTTAAATCTGCAATTAGTCTTAAATCTACAATCCTATCATGAAACCAGACCCCAATAAAGCATTTAAACCGATTCCTCCCAAGGGGAAAAATATGGCAGCGGCGGCTCAATCTACCGCAGAAAATTTAGTTCCGGCTTTGAAAGTCCGTAACTTAAGCTGCTACTACGGCGACAAAAAAGCGGTAGATTCTGTTTCGATGGATATTTACCAAGGGCAAATTACTGCGATTATTGGCCCTTCAGGTTGCGGTAAATCCACTTTCATCAAAGCCTTAAACAGAATCAGCGAATTAGAAGCGGCGGTAAGGTTTGAAGGAACGGTGGAATTTTTTGGTCAAGATATTTTCAGTCGCGGCGTAAATTTGAACCGACTCCGCCGTCAAATTGGTATGGTGTTCCAAAAACCCAATCCATTTCCTATTAGCATTTACGAGAATGTAGCTTACGGCATTAAAGTAGCAGGGCACAAATCAAAAGCCGAGTTAGATGAAATTGTAGAAACAGCACTCCAAGGGGCGGCGCTGTGGAATGAAGTCAAAGATAATCTGAAAAAATCAGCGCTAGGACTTTCTGGCGGTCAACAACAGCGTTTGTGCATCGCCCGTGCTTTGGCGGTGAAGCCAAAAATTCTGCTGATGGATGAGCCTTGTTCGGCGCTTGACCCAATTGCCACCATGAAAATTGAGGAATTATTGCAGACGCTGCGCGATAAACTGACGATTGCGATCGTGACTCACAACATGCAACAAGCATCGCGCGTTTCTGACTACACGGCATTTTTCAATGCTGATGAGAGTCGCATTGGTCAGTTAGTAGAATTTGGCCCCACGGCTAAGATTTTTACCGAAGCGTCAAATGCGGACACCCGCAATTACGTCGCCGGTTTATTTGGTTGAGGTGCGATAATACCAGAAACCTTGCAGAAACCCGGTTTTTTCAAAAAACCGGGTTTCTTGTTGCTGTGGGATGGCGCGTTAGCGATCGCATAACGCAGTGTAACGCACCATCTCCACCATATCTGGAGTTGCTGCCTAAGTCCTGCCAATAAATATAGCGGATTGCCGCCCTATGAGTGATATCATGTCCGGCAGTTTCGGTTGTGTATATTTTTTGATGTTGTAGGGGCGGGTTTTACCAACCATTTAGCGGAACCACGAGAAATTTCGTTAAACCCGCCCCGGTCGCATCGGTTGTATATAGTCGATTGTGCGAAAAGCTGTTTTTTTCGTCCCACTTGCTCGCCTGCTCACCGTTCGGCTGACGACTCGACGGCTCGACTGAGCGCTCGCCGAAGTCTGAGCGCGACTCGGCTCTTGGCTCGTCGAATGTCGCTCACGGCGGAAACCTGCTCACCTGCTAGCCTAACGCTCACTCGCTTGCAATCCGCTGTATTTCGTCGATACCGCGACTGCTTGGTAAAACCGCTTTTATGGCTTTGTTAACTTTTTTTAATCTATATTTAATCTTACCTTAAACTATCTTGCCCGATTTCTTAACCAACTCTGCACGATTTCTCCACAAGGAATTTTTATTCTGAAAGTGTTCGGATAAATGCTTCACTTCTGAAGGAAAAAAACGACATGCCTTTCTCTTCTTCTGCCTTATTTCGTACAACTGTAGTAGCTTCATTTGTCACGGTTGGTGTTGTTGCAGGTTCGGTTTATACAGCAGTTTCTCAAACATCATCAATTACTTTGAACGGTGCAGGCGCAACATTTCCTGCTCCTTTGTATCAGCGATATTTTCAACAATTTAGCCAAAAAAATCCTAACGTTAGAGTTAACTACCAAGCCGTAGGTAGCGGTGCTGGAATCCGCCAAATGACCGCCGGAACGGTAGATTTTGCCGGTAGCGATGCGGCGATGAAAGATCAAGAAGTCGGTAAAGTCAGTCGCGGGGTAATTTTTGTTCCCACCGCTGGCGGCCCGGTTGCAGTTGCTTATAACGTTCCTGGGGTTAACAATCTCAAACTATCTAAAGAAGCTCTTCCCGCTATTTTTGCCGGTCAAATTACTAACTGGAACGATCCTAAAATTGCCTCTGCTAATCCTGGCGTGAGCCTGCCTAATTTACCCATTCGGTTAGCTGTGCGTGCAGATAGCAGCGGTACTAGCTTTATTTTTAGCAATCATTTAAGTGCTATTAATCCTTATTTCCGGGGTCGAGTAACTGCTAGCACCACGCCGAATTGGCCTGGTAACCCCCTGCGCGGTCAAGGTAATCCCGGTGTTGCTCAAAGCGTCAGACAAACGCGCGGTGCAATTGGCTATGTAGAATATACGTTTGCTAAAAACGCTAACCTGCAAATGGCCTCTGTGCAAAATAAAAGTGGTGCTTACGTTGCGCCTTCGATGCAAGCTGCGAATCAGGCTTTGGCAGGGGTAGATTTTAACCAAGATTTCCGCGTTAACTTTAGTGAATTTGGCAACCCGAATCAAGGCTATCCTATTGTTGGTTTGACCTGGATTATGGTTTACAAGCAGTACAATCAACCTGGTAAAGCAGAAGCTGTGAAACGCTTGGTTCAGTGGATGATGACCGACGGTCAACAAATCAACGACGATCTTAGCTATACCCGGATTCCCGCTCCGATTGCTAATCGCGTGGTTCAAGCTGTCAATAGCGGCGTTAAGTAAACGCAGAAAAATATTAATCGAGGCACGCATAAAGAATAGATGCGTGCCTTTATCGCTCTCGCGACTCATATCATGTCCGGTAGCATCGGTACCCTAAGACGGGGCGGGTTTAACGAAATATCTCGTGGTGACAAATAATGGCTGGTAAAACCCGCCCCTACAGCACAAAAATTATACACTACCGTTGCTAGCTGACATCATATCACGCAAAGAAACCGGGTTTCTGTCCTCGACCTGCATACGTTTAGTTAACTGGATTTTAGATGGAACGTTCAAAGCTATTCAAAAACTTAGCCAGAAGAGACATTAATGCCAATTTGGATCTGACGGCTGTATCTGGTGTAAGTCTTTTTCTAGACCAAGGGTTTACTTGGTTAGTTTATGGGTTTGCTATCTGTACGGCATTGACGCTATTTTGGCTCTCCTGGGTGATTTTACAGCAAGCGCTGCCAGCGATTCAACAATTTGGGCTGGGGTTTTTGTCGGGGAATGAATGGAATATTGGGGAGTTAAAGTTTGGTGCTTTGCCATTTATTTATGGCACGCTGGTATCGAGCGCGATCGCACTCCTAATTGCCGTCCCCGTGGGCGTTTCGGTAGCCCTAGTCACCAGCGAAGATTTTCTGCCGGATTGGGTGCGATCGCCAATTGCATTTGTAGTCGAACTCATCGCCGCTATTCCCAGTGTCATTATCGGACTGTGGGGCATTTTTGTCTTAATTCCCTTTCTGCTGCCCCTACAACAATGGCTATTCGATAGATTCAGTTTTATTCCCCTATTTAGCACCGCACCTTCTGGCCCCGGTTTGCTCACATCGGGGATAGTTCTTGCCATCATGATCGTGCCAACAATAGCAGCAATTAGCCGCGATGTGTTGCTAGTCGTTCCCAAAGAATTGCGAAGTGCTTCAATGGCATTAGGTGCTACTCGTTGGGAAAGCATTTTTCGCGTCTTGTTACCTTCAGGTATTTCGGGAATTTTGGGTGCTTCTACCCTCGCCTTGGGACGAGCATTAGGCGAAACAATGGCGGTGACGATGGTGATTGGCAACTCGCCTCAAATTAACCCTTCGTTGCTCGATTTATCATCTACAATTCCCTCTGTATTGGCTACTCAGTTTGCCGAAGCATTAGACCCATTGCATATCGGCGCATTGATGTATTTATCCTTGATTCTGTTTGCGATAACGTTGTTAGTTAACGTAGTCGCCGTTCTCCTGGTGAAGGTGCTTGGACATCAAAAAGCATGACGATTGCTAAGTGCGTCATTTGTAGGGACACGGCGACATCAATTAATCTGTTAATACGACAACCTTATACATGCCGTGCCCCTACTGCTTTATCGATGCCTCCCTAACGTTATTTATCCTTTTCCCTAATAACCAATGACCTACCATTCTCCCAGTTTTAAACAGCGAAGATCCCCCATCGAAGAACTGAATAGTCCCTTGCCCATAGGGCGAACAGTATTCACTTATGCCATGAACTTTGTAGCGTTTGCCTTTACAGGTTTGGCGCTCTTGCCCCTAGTAGCAATTTTGTTTTCAATCCTGCAACAAGGGCTGCCCCAACTCAAGTTGGAAACCCTGACTTCTCTGCCAGCACCTGTAGGGGTAGAAGGGCCAAATGGCTTTGGCAATGCTATTTTGGGAACGTTAATTATGATCGGAATTGCTTCTGGAATTAGCATTCCTTTCGGGATGATGACGGGCATTTACCTATCTGAGTTTGGCAAAGATTCCAAAACAGCTAGTGCTATCCGCTTCATTACTACAGTTCTCACTGGCATTCCTTCAGTTATTATTGGAGTTTTTGCCTATGCTGTTGTTGTTGTAACTAAGGGCGGTTTTTCTGCACTCGCTGGCGGTTTTGCACTTTCTATCCTCATGTTGCCCGTTGTAGCGCTGACCGCAGAAGAAGCCTTGAAGCTAGTTCCAACTCCCCAGCGTCTCGCTTCTGCTGCCTTGGGTGCTAATCGCTTCCAGACTACTTTTAAAATTGCAGTTTCCGCTGCTTTACCAGGTGTTACCACAGGCATTTTACTCGCTGTGGCGAGGGCGGCTGGGGAAACGGCTCCGCTTGTTTTTACCGCGCTGTTTAGCGATAACTGGCCTGATGGTTTGCTCAATCCTACTTCTTCTTTGTCGGTACTAATTTACAACTACGCTAACTCTCCTTTTCCCGAACAAAATGCTTTAGCTTGGACGGCTTCTGTAGTGTTGGTAAGTTTAATTTTGGCACTCAGTGTTTTATCTCGGATGGTAACGCGCAGAAGATGAAGTAAATTTTAGATTTTAGATTTTAGGTTTTAGATTTTAATTAAATCTGAAATCTGCAATCTCAAATCTGCAATCTCAAATCTCAAATCAGGAATTATACCATGAAACCCAATCCCAAAGAGCAAAGATTTCCAGCTACTCCTCGCCAGATGAATAAGTTGGCAGCAATTCCGATCAAATCACCGTCACCAAGTTTATCTCCGGCTTTGAAAGTGAGAAATCTCAGCTGCTACTACGGCACAAAAAAAGCAGTAGATTCAGTTTCGATCGATATCTGCGAAGGGCAAATTACGGCGATTATTGGCCCTTCAGGTTGCGGTAAATCTACTTTCATCAAAGCCTTAAACCGCATTAGCGAATTAGAAGGACAAGTAAGGTTTGAAGGAACGGTGGAATTTTTCGGTCAAAATATCTTCGGTCGTGGCGTTAATTTGAACCGACTGCGCCGTCAAATTGGTATGGTGTTCCAAAAACCCAATCCATTTCCGATTAGCATTTACGACAACGTTGCTTATGGTGTGCGAGTAGCAGAGCGCAAGTCAAGATCTCAGATGGATGAAATTGTAGAAACAGCACTTCGAGGCGCGGCGCTGTGGAATGAAGTCAAAGATAATCTGAAAAAATCAGCGCTAGGACTTTCTGGCGGTCAACAACAGCGTTTGTGCATCGCCCGTGCTTTGGCGGTGAAGCCGAAAATTCTGCTGATGGATGAGCCTTGTTCGGCGCTTGACCCAATTGCCACAATGAAAATTGAGGAATTATTGCAGACGCTGCGCGATAAACTGACGATTGCGATCGTGACTCACAACATGCAACAAGCGTCTCGCGTTTCTGACTACACGGCGTTTTTCAATGCCGATGAGAGTCGCATCGGTAGGTTAGTGGAATTTGGCCCTACTGCTAAGATTTTTACCGAAGCCGAGAATCTGGACACCCGCAATTACGTTGCCGGTTTGTTTGGTTAAACAGATGTTAAGGTATAGAATCGATCGAGATCCAAAACTACAATGCCTCGTCTGGCAACTACCATTGAAGCGATTCTATACCTGAAAAGCCAGCCCGTGTCGCTGGCTGCGATCGCTTCTTACGCCAAATGCGACAAATCTGACGCCCAAGAAGCGCTGCTGGAACTGATGGACGATTATGCCCACCGGGACAGCGCTTTGGAAGTTGTAGAAACCCCCGCTGGTTATTGTCTGCAATTGCGGACATCGTTCCAGGACTTGATGCAAAATTTGATACCGCCGGAAATCGGGGTAGGGGCTTTGAGGACATTGGCTGCGATCGCGCTCAAAGGCTCGATCACCCAAACCGAATTGGTTGAGTTACGCGGTTCTGGCGCTTACCAGCAAGTGCAGGAACTCGTACAATTAGGCTATGTCCGCAAACGCCGACAATCGGAAGGAAGGTCGTATTTGCTACAAGTCACAGACAAATTTCATCAGTATTTTGAACTAGACCGACTCCCCAAACAGCTAGAATTGCCTTTCAACGCAGTAGGGAGTGGGAGAGCGACAAGCGAGAGCGACCCAGAATAATCAGAGTTTCTGTGATGCGGCGCGTCTGACCTCGATATTGGTTGAAAAAATAAATGCTTCAGCAAAAAAGGCTGTTTACGAGTCATGCTAGCTTCTTTTCCCCCTAAATTTTCCTCTCCCTGTTACATCTCCCTGTCTGGTGGGAAATATGTCAAATTAGAGTTAGTTCAACATTAAGGCTCCTCATGGTCTTTAACCCTGATTTTCTCCCTAATACCGACAATGCTCCAACCAACCAACTGCTGAAATATCTTCAGCATCAATCTCCGGAGGTATTAGCCCGCGTCGCTAAGTCCGTGAGTCCCGAAATCAAGCAAATTATTTCTCAAAACGTTCAAGGTCTGGTGGGAATGCTACCAGGCGAGCATTTTAACGTTCAAATTACCACAGACCGGGAAAACTTAGCCGGTCTGCTAGCTTCGGCGATGATGACGGGTTATTTCCTGCGCCAGATGGAACAGCGGATGCAGCTAGAAGAAACTTTGCTTGGCTCGATGTCTCTCAAACAGGAACCCGACAGTGACCGATAATTTTAGATTTTAGATGGCAGATTTTAGATCTTCGCGCGGTATAGAATCCCTTAAGCCTCCAATCTAAAATCCTTGCATCTAAAATCTAAAATTTCCTACCCCATTCGCTCGGCTGGAAATGTACCCAGTCGCACTTGGATATTTTGGGTTTGCCCGTTGCGGGTGACTTCGAGTTCCAAGACAGAACCTACGGCACTGGCTTCTACTAACTCTTGTACTTTAGAAGCTTCTTTGATCGGTACGCCGTTAATTTTTTGAATGATATCGCCTCGCAGCAGACCGGCTTGGTCGGCGGGTGAATTGTCGAAAACCCGCATCACTAACACGCCCCGCTCCTGGGTGATGGTAAGGTTACTTTCTTGAAGTAGCTGTTCTTTTAAAGCTGGAGTTAGTCCCGCCATTTGAATTCCCAAGAAGGGATGTTGCACCTCGCCTTTAGCTAACAATTGATTGGCGACGCGCTGTGCGGTTTCGATCGGGATAGCAAAGCCAAGCCCTTGAGCATCGGCGCGAATTGCAGTATTAATGCCGATAATTTCTCCCGCAGCGTTTAATAGTGGCCCTCCAGAGTTACCGGGGTTAATTGCAGCATCGGTTTGAATAAAATTAACTCGT
Organism: Cyanobacteria bacterium UBA11371; assembly: GCA_003486305.1. Classification (GTDB taxonomy): domain Bacteria; phylum Cyanobacteriota; class Cyanobacteriia; order Cyanobacteriales; family Aerosakkonemataceae; genus Microseira. The sequence continues at coordinate 1,095 of DNGJ01000333.1, read as the reverse complement.
TTATCTGGGACGCCGACTTGGGAACTGGAACGCCCCGTGGCGCTGATAATACCCACCGTTACCGTGTTATCCAAACCGAGGGGATTGCCGATAGCGATCGCCCATTCACCCGGTATCAAATTTTGCGAACTTCCTAAACTCACCGTCGGTAAATTGGTGGCGTTAATCTTCACCACCGCCACATCGGTAAGCGGGTCTGTTCCCACCACTCGCCCTTCAAACGTGCGACCGTCTTTCAGCGTTACTTGCACGGTCTTCGCGCCGTCTACTACGTGAGCATTTGTAATTAAACTACCATTTGAATTCAGTATAAACCCGGAGCCAGTGCCGCGTTCTAACCGTTCTTCCGGGCCAATCGGCGAGTCGTTGCCAAAGAAGCGCCTAAACATCGGGTTGCGAAACGCTTCCGGGATTGGTATTTCCACCTTGCGCGAGGCATCAATTCGCACCACCGCAGGTCCCACCTTTTGGACTGCAAGGGCGATGAAATTGACGCTGTTGGGGTCAACTGTTGCGCTTGAGCCGCCTGAATTGCGCTCAATAGGCAGCGGGGGCAACATGGGTGCAGTTGCCTGGTAAGTTGGGATGAAGCGACTTTCCGCTTGTAGGTGGCGGCTAGCCAACACCCCTGCACCGCCGCCAATGGCGAGCAAAGTGAAATAAAGAGTCAGCTGCTTTACAGATAAACTCATAAGTTAAAATTCCACTGAAAACCCACCCTATAAATCGAATGACGAGGAAAGCGGGGCGGGGTGTAACGCTTTTCCTGAGCAAAACACAGATAATAATCTACTTTAGCTTGCTCTCAAGGAGCGCCTCACCTATTGCAAGGCTGAGAAATTTTGCATTTTTGTGGGAGACTTCGCGTGAACTACCCCACCGCACAGGACGTTCGGCGAAGCTCAGTCGAGCCGCGAATGGGGAACTGGAGCAGGTTTTGTTAAAATTTCTTCACGTTGATTGCTTGATTCGATGACTCTATATCGTTGGTTTCCAATCGCCTCAACGCTTCTGTGGCTGTTTATACCCACCTTGGAAGTGAAAGCGAATAAACCTCTGGCAAAAATAGCAGCGGACGGGCAGGATGCCCATCCC
>DNGJ01000483.1:5874-20397 GCA_003486305.1 Cyanobacteria bacterium UBA11371 | reverse complement strand
ATGCCATCCGTATCGTTAGGTGCGATCGCGTAAGTAGTAGTACTTCCACTGATTTCATTGGTAACGACTAATAAGGGTAAACCCGTAGGACTGTCGGCAGCGGCAATAAACGTCAAGCCTTCAGGGCCAAGATCCCCGGCGCTTGGCAGTTGTACGTTTTGGCTGAAGTCGCGATTGTTGAGGTATTGGACAAATTCTGGACTAACAGGGTTAGTGATGTCGTATACCATCACCCCGCCGATGCGTTCTAAACCGATGAAGGCGTAAGTGCGATCGCCAACTTCACCAACTACTACAGCTTCTGGTTCGGGACCTTTGTTATCGCTGCGGTTATCGAAAGTATTGTTCTCGTGGTTGGCGTTAAAGTTAGCCGGAAATAGCTGGGCAGTAATTTGCTCGAAGTCGTCGCCGCTATCGTAAACCAAGTTACCTTGGCTATCCCAAACTGAAAAAGAACGAGTCCCGTAAGCATAAAGCTGGTCGTAGTCGCCATCGCCATCCGTGTCGCCATCAATACTAGACACGCTCAAACGTCCCAGGTTTTGGTCGAGTTTTAAGGTCGCAGCATTGGGAAATACCGTTGGGTCTAGTGTTAAATTTCTGACACTTCTGTTTTCAGCCCGTTCGTCGCCTTCGTTGGCGGTGACGTAGTAAGTTTGACCATTGGCGCTGAAAGTAGCGATCGCATCGGGCATATACATCCCGAACACAGGCCAGGTATTAATATTGATCGCAGTATCGCGATCGCTAGCATCAAATCCGTTCCCCGCTAGGCTGTGGTCTTTGAACCCTAATGGTTGCAATGAGGTAACGGTGGCGCTGGCAATATCTATGACGGCAACGGTATTATTTTCCTGCAAGGTCACGTAAGCCGTCTGCCCATCGGGATCAACGGCAATATATTCTGGCTCAAAATCCTGTGCCGCAGTCTTACCCGGAACAATCCGCACCCCGTCTGCCCGCAGTTGAGCTTCCAAGCCGTTAAAACTCGTGAAGCTTGCTGTAGCGACATTGGCTTGAGTGAGATTGTTCACCCCACCCGACAAGTCAATAATGCTAACCGAGCCGTCAGGATCTACAGTACCGGGTTCACCTTCATTGGCAACTAACACTTTGCTGCCATCAGGCGTGAAAGTTAACATGTCCGGCAGCGATCCCACCTGGACATCTTTTAAGTAAGTGCCATTGATGTCATAGAAAACAACCTTGCCGGGATTGGTTTTATCAACAGCTTCCACAGCGACTGCAACTAAGCCATTTTTGATGGCAACGCTATTAGCGACAGCACCAAACGAACCCACAGCAATCTGACTAATTTTGGTTGGAGTTGTAGGGTCGCTCAGATCGAGAATATCAATTGTTGCAGCTTGTGCATTGACTACGAACAGTCGCTTCGATGCGGGATCGTAAGCAGAAATTTCCGCCGCACCTTGGTTGAATACTCCAGTTGTGTATTTACCAAGTTCTGTGAGTTTAATTGTGTTTGCCATATCGCAGTCAGATTGCCTTACCAGATGAGATGTGATTCCAAGGTGGGAAATATGGGATTAAATCCCTATTCCTCAGCCGATGTTTATGCGGTTAGAAAATAAAGTCGGTCGCATCAACATTGCTGGCGGTGAAGTTTGCCAGGGTAATCGTATTGCCAGTGCCGAATACCGCACTGGAAATAACCGTGTTTACACCACTTTGAGTAACCGTTAAAGCTGCGAAGCTAGTGCCAAATGCTGCGAGATTAATTTTGTCTGCATTATTGCCGAAAGCGTTAATGCGATCGCTTCCAAATCCCGATGCAAAAACAAAGATATCGTTACCAGCGCCACCATTCATAGTATCGTTGCCAGCACCACCATTGAGCTGATCGACGCCGCCACCACCATTGAGGTTATCAGCACCAGCACCGCCAATCAGGGTATCGTTACCAATTTCCCCAATTAAGATGTCATTACCATTACCACCATTGAGATAGTCAGCACCATCATTGCCATTCAGGTTATCAACACCATTACCGCCGTCGAGGTAATCATTACCACCAGCACCAGTCAGATTGTCATTGCCATCAAAGCCGAAGATATTATCTTTTTCACTTGTACCGTTGAGGGTGTTGTTGCTGGAATCACCAAGGGTAAGACCAACAGTATCAACTGCGGTTACTCCTGTGAGGTTCGCTCCGATAAAAGTGGCACCAGTAAAGTTACCTTTGGTCAAAATGGCATTACTTAAATTGGCATTGGTGAAATTAGCGCCGATGTAGCTGCCAACTTCCAAACTCGCACCGCTCAGGTTGGCATTGGTAAAATTAGTCAGGCTATCCCCAGCAGCTTCTTTCATGTCAGCGCCAACAAGATTAGCGCCTGTAAAGTTAGCTCCAGCAACATTACTTTTCTGAATCAATGCACTTTCCAGATTGGCATTAACCAAGCTGGCATTACTCAGATTGGCTAGTTCTAATCCGGCATCAAATAAGTTGGCGTTATCTAGGTCAGCCCCAGATAAAATCGCTCCTTTTAATTTACCTACTGATAGGTTTGCCCCGGTAAAGTTAGCTCCAGTGAAGTCAACAAATTCCATAAAGGCGTTGTCTAATTGGACTCCACCCGTCAGATCTGCTCCACTCAGAATTGCTAGTCCAAGAAAAGCGTTACTCAAATCGGCTCCTGTAAGCAAAGCATTGCTCAAATTCGCACCTTCGAGAAATGCGCCTTCCGCCACGATCTGAGTCAGATTGGCTCCGACGAAATCGGAGTCAGCCAGATTGGCATTGTTTAACTGAGTCCGAAATACCTGACCATTAGAAGCAATATAGGGACTGAAGCTCACACCAGTCAGATTCAGATCTTCGGCTTTGGCGTTATTTAAAATTGCCCCATTAAATTGGCTGCCGCTGAAGTCAGAATCTGGCAAACTCAGACCTGTTAAATCGGTAACTTTGAGCGTTTGCACGCCGTTGTGCAAACCGTCAAAGGGGCGAAAGTCACCACCGCTAAAAACAACGTCTTCTAAACTAGCACCCGACAAATCCGCGCCGCGAAAACTGATTGTTGTGGGAACCGGCAGTCCAGTTGCCGGATCGATTATAGGTGTTGTATCGGTAATTCCTATACCGCTAAGATTGGCGAGGTTGAAATTAACTGTGCCACCCAGTCCAATATCAGTAAAGTTACTTAGTCTGAAGTCTGCACCAGTGGCATTTACATTCATAAATAGGACACCTTCCAGGTTGGCTTCCTGGAAGTTGGCATTTACCAAAGTAGCCCCGGTAAAGTCGGCAGCTTTCAGATTTGCTTTGTACAGATCCGCTCTGGTAAAGTTAGCACGAGTAAGGTTAGGTCGCTCTGAGCCTTCGCCGCTGAGATTGGCTTCGCGAAGAATAGCATCAGTTAGGTTGGCATTTGATAGGTTGATGCCTGCCGTATTGATCAGCGACAGATTAGCCCGTTGCAGCCTTGCTCCACTAAGGTTGACATTCTGTAATGTTGCCTTGTAAAAAGTGGTCGGATTGGGAAAGCTGGTATTAGGCGCAAAGATGGCATTTGATGCATTGACATTGATTAAAAATGCCTCTTCAAAGTTAGTGCTTCTCAGCTGCGTACCGGCGAATTGAACGCCGTCCAAACTAGCTTTGAAAAAAGTTGAGCCATTCAGGTTTTGTCCGTTAAAGTTGTTGCCAACTAGGAGTTGATTGCTAAAGTCAAAAGCTGTCATGGTATGGCACCTAACAAAAATTTAATTGGTTTGCAGTTTCAGAATTTAAGTGGTGTTTTCGCCTTAGATGCACCAATGCGATCGCGCAGCGTGCCTCCGCGCTGCGCTTTCAATTACGAGAACAAGAAAGTAGGTCTGTTAGCGGCGTCAACGTTGGTGTTGATATCTGCTTGAGTTAAGCCAACGCCAACTAAGGTCATTAACACTGCACCTTGTCCAAAGCCTGCGTTTCCAGCAATGCCATCGCTGACTCGAATTTGTGTATTAGTACCCGTGGCAGTGGTGACTAGACGCACATCAAGCGCTGTAGTAATACCACTGAAGGAAAGGATGTCTCCACCTACACCTATGGTGAATCCGTTAATTCTGTCTTGCCCATCACCGCTGGCATAGCGAATCGTATCGCTGCCTAGACCGCCAGTAATGGTGTCATTGCCTATACCGCCGACCAAAATGTCATTGCCATCAGCACCAGTGAGGACATCATCACCTGCTCCGCCCAGGATGGAATCAGCGCCAACTCCACCGTTGAGGTTATCATCGCCTTCACCGCCATCGAGGGTATCGAGACCACCCGCTCCCTGGAGAGTATCGGCACCACCATTGCCAAACAGAAAATCGTTACCCAATGCTCCATTGAGGCTGTTATTGCCTTCGTTGCCTGTCATGGTATTGGCGAGTTCGTTACCAGTACCGTTGAGCGCGGTGCCTACCAGGACTAAGTTTTCCAGATTGCTGGCTAGGATGTAGTCGATGCTGGAAAGGACTGTATCTGTTCCTTCACCAAGGTTTTCAGCGATCGCATCCCCAGCGCTATCGATAATGTAGGTGTCGTTTCCTAGACCACCTGCGATCGCATCATTACCACCCGCTCCATCGAGGGTATTATCAAGCGCGTTACCTGTAATGGTGTTATCCAGCTCGTTACCCGTACCATTTTGGGCAGTGCCAATCAAGGTCAGGTTTTCCAGATTGCTGCCTAGTGTGTAAGTAGAAAGGCTCGATTGAACGGTATCGCTGCCTTCATTCGCATTTTCAGTAATGCTATCTCCGGCAGTATCAATGATGTAAGTATCGTTGCCCAGACCGCCGATCAGGCCATCATTACCGCCCGCTCCATCGAGGATGTTATCAAGCTCGTTACCTGTAATCGTGTTGTCAAGTTCGTTACCAGTACCATTTTGGGCAGTGCCAATCAAGGTCAGGTTTTCTACATTGGCAGCTAGGGTATAACTTGCAGCACTAGATTGAACAGTATCTGTGCCTTCATTCGCATTTTCAGTGATGCTATCAGAGGCACTGTCAATAATGTAGGTGTCGTTTCCTAGACCACCAATCAGGGCGTCATTGCCTGCACCGCCATCGAGGGTATCATCGCCGCCGTTACCGCTGAGGGTATCGTCGCCACCAGCACCGTTGAGAATATTGTTACTTTCGTTGCCTGCGATCGCATTGGCAACTTCACTACCAGTGCCATTTTCGGCGCTACCAATCAAGGTCAGGTTTTCTACATTGGCACCCAGGGTATAACTTGTAGCGCTAGAAAGAACTGTATCAGTGCCTTCGTTCGGGTTTTCAATTATTACATCCCCGGTGCTATCGATTTGGTAGGTGTCGTTACCCAGACCACCCGTGAGGGTATCATTGCCTGCGCCGCCGTCGAGGGTATTGTCTAGCTCGTTACCTGTAATGGCATTATCCAGCTCGTTACCCGTACCATTTTGGGCAGTGCCAATCAAGGTCAGATTTTCCAGATTGCTGCCTAAAGTGTAGGAAGCAAAGCTAGAGCGAACTGTATCCGTGCCTTCGTTCGCATTTTCAGTAATGCTATCTCCGCTATCGATTTGGTAGGTGTCGTTGCCTAATCCACCAATTAGAGCATCATTACCTGCGCCGCCATCGAGAGTATTGTCTAGGGCGTTACCTGTAATGGTGTTATCCAGCGCGTTACCCGTACCATTTTGGGCAGTGCCAATCAATGTCAGGTTTTCTACATTGGCACCCAGGGTATAACTTGCAGCACTAGAAAGAACTGTATCTGTGCCTTCGTTCGCATTTTCAGTGATGCTATCAGAGGCGCTGTCGATGATATAGGTGTCGTTGCCTAATCCACCAATTAGAGCATCATTACCTGCGCCGCCATCGAGGGTATTATCTAAAGCGTTACCTGTAATAGTGTTATCCAGCGCGTTACCCGTACCATTTTGGGCAGTGCCAATCAATGTCAGGTTTTCTACATTGGCAGCTAGAGTATAACTTGCAATGCTAGACCGAACTGTATCCGTCCCTTCACCAGCATTTTCAGTGATGCTATCAGAGGCGCTATCAATGATGTACGTGTCGTTACCTAATCCACCAATTAGAGCATCATTACCTGCGCCGCCATCGAGGGTATTGTCTAGGGCGTTACCTGTAATGGTGTTATCCAGCGCGTTACCCGTACCATTTTGGGCAGTGCCAATCAATGTCAGGTTTTCCAGATTGCTGCCTAAAGTGTATGAAGCAAAGCTGGAGCGGACTGTATCGGTGCCTTCATTCGCATTTTCGGTGATGCTATCTCCGCTATCGATGATATAGGTGTCGTTCCCCAGACCACCAATTAGCGCATCGTTGCCTGCGCCGCCATCGAGGGTATCATTTCCGCCATTACCAATGAGGGTATCGTTGCCACCAGCACCGTTAAGAATATTGTTACTGTCGTTGCCTGTAATGACGTTAGCAACTCCATTACCAGTCCCATTTTGGGCGGTGCCAATCAATGTCAGGTTTTCTAAATTCGCACCGAGTGTATAACTGGCAGCGCTAGAACGGACTGTATCAGTACCTTCGTTGGCGTTTTCGATAATTATGTCGCTGGCACTATCAACAATATAGGTGTCGTTGCCTGTCCCACCACTCATCGAGTCGTTGCCGGTGCCGCCATCAAGGGTATCATCGCCACCAAGACCACTCAGCGTATCGTTGCCTGCTTCTCCCCTGAGAATGTTGTTGCTGGCGTTACCTGTAATCGTATTGGCAAGATCGTTGCCAACGCCCTCTATCGCTGTACCCGTGAGAGTCAGTCTTTCTATATGACTGCTTAAGGTATAGGTAGCGGTATTAGATTGGACAGTATCGGTGCCTTGATTGGCAAGTTCAATAATTACGTCGCCAGAGCTATTGACGGTGTAGGTGTCGTTACCTGCTCCACCTTTCATCGTGTCATTGCCAGCGCCGCCGTTGAGATTATCATTACCGGCGCCGCCGTCGAGATAATCATCTCCTCCATTACCGCTGAGGTTGTCGCTACCCTCAAAGCCGAAGATATTATCATTGCTGCTTGTGCCGCTGAGGGAGTTGTTACCGCTATCCCCACGAATCAGACCAACAGTATCAACTAGGTTCGCACCTGTGAGGTCTGCATTTACTAAGATGGCGTTTGTGAAATCAACTTTCGAGAGGTCAGCATTATTCAACTTGGCATTGGTGAAATTTGCACCAACGGCAATTCCATCAACGAGCTTCACGCCTGTTAAATCAGCACCCGTGAAGTTGGCGGTGGAAAAGTCGCCTTTGGATAGATCGCCATTCACCAAGCGGGCATTGGTGAAATTCGCGCCAATCACAGCCCCATTCAGGAATATACCTTCTGCGTTGGCTTGAGTGAAGTTGGCTCCACTTAAATCGCTATCGGCAAATTTAGCACCAGAAAGCTTTGTTGCCGTTACCGTGCCATTGGTAGCGACATGGGCACTAAAATCAGCGCCGGTTAAATTAGCATCATCGGCGAAAAAGTTGGTTAAATCGGCACCGCGAAACCTGAGATTGCCCGTCTGTCCTGGTTCGAGTGGGGCATCACTCAGACCAACACCACTGAAATTAGCTAGGTCAAATATTGAGTTTTGTAGGGTAATATCGGTTAATTTTGCCAACCGGAAATCAGCGCCCGTGGCATCGACGTTGACTACAAGGGTGGCTTCCATATCAGCTTCTTCAAACTTGGCATTCCGCAGAATGCTTCCTGTAAAGTCAGCCGCTTTCAGCTTCGCTTTGTAGAAATCAGCGCCGGTAAAGTTGGCTCCAGCGAGATTCGGTCGCTCGGACTGTTCGCCACTCAGATTCGCTTCTCGCAGAATCGCGTTGGTCAGGTTGGCGTTTGATAGATTAATTTCTTTTGTATTAACTAATGTTAGATTGGCTCCGGTTAGGTTTGCCCCCTGGAAATTGACAAACTCTAAGGTCGCTTTAAATAAATTAGCTGGCCCAAAGTTGCTATTCGCTGCAAATACAGCTCCCGCTGCATTCACATTGCTCATAAATGATTCTTCAAAGTTGGTGCCTCTGAGTTGCGTATTGACGAATTGGACACCATAGAGCTGAGCTTTGAAGAAGTTCGATCCATTCAGGTTTTGACCGTTAAAGTTATTTCCTGAGAGTAATTGGTTGCTAAAGTTTAGGGCTGGCATTGCACGTAATCTCCAATCGGGTATGAAAAAACATGGAAAAGCTTAGCTTAAGCAGACAGCTTAGCTTGCAAAAAAAATTGATTCCTGTGAATTTAGCCCTAGCCAGGTTCAGTCGCTCGGATTGTCAGCTGCTGAGATTGTCTGCTTGGCAACTTGGGACGCTCAAGTTTGCATTTGACAGATTGCTCTCTGCCAAATTTAGATGCACCTTTAATTAAAAAATGCAAAACTTGAGCAAAGCTAATTAAAGGAGCTAGCTCTGCCTAACTTTTACGATAGGCGATCGCGTGGAATCCAACTATCTACTTGAACTCTTTTAGGAAAATTGTTACGCCTATCAAGCTGGTTATTTTATCCAACTAAACACGCAATGTAACAACGTTCATCATTGACTCTATGCTATTTTTCATTACTTGGCTTGTCAAGGTTTTTATGAGAAATTTTTCATGAATTTTTGATAAAGCTTAGTTTAAATTTAATCTGTTTTTTAACTATAAAAATAACAGAATTACCGCCTTAACTCCTTTTTATAAAGGGGTTTAGCGTGAATACTTAATTTTATTACCTACATTTAATCTAATTGTATATAGCTAATTTTTTCCAAGTTTTACGGCAGGCGATCGCGCGAACTAAAACTCGGTTAATCAAGCTATAGACCATCATCTTTTTAGAGCGAAGTTTGCTTCGTTTTAGTTGGTGCTTTCTTCATGTGATTGGCTCAATTAATCAATTACACAACATTTTTAATACCTCCTATTAAATTTTGATAATTTGCCTAAGTCAAGCATCATGAGAATTTTCTCATAATTCTATAAATCCTAAATTAATTAACATTAAAAACCACAAAAAGGGGATAGGCGCTACCTTTTTGTGCGCCCTTAATCCCCATGATATTGAAAATATAAGCCCCTAATTTTTCAAAAAAAAACCTAGAGGCATTTTTCGCAATAAATTAAATGGCTAAACTTTAGCCAATTAGTTTAAGGAGTTATTTTCGCCAAAGTTTTGCGATCGTCGCATCACATCATAGGCAAGCCGAGATTGATATAGTTTTCTAAAGCTAGAAAACACTAATTCAACCAGGCTTTGTTGCCATTTTGGCAGGTTTTTAGAACAAACAGTCTCGCTCGCTCAACTACACTCCTACTAGATTTTGACGGCTGAACTTTTGCACAAGGGTTTCCACCTCAAAATAATTTTAAGGCGCGTGTAAATTATTGATTTGATTTACCGTAAATTCCAAGCTCAGGGAAACTTTTGATTTATATGGCTGTCTATGTACTCTCAGTAGTTGTTTAACCTCAGAGTAATATCCAGATTTAACCACCTTTGGAAGTGTAGCAAGCAAAATATATCTTGTAAAGCTAAAAACTTCAAAAATTGCAAACTTCCCACTTTTCCCACTTTTCCCACTTTTCCTACTTTTCCTACTTTTCCTACTTTTCCTACTTTTCCTACTTTTCCTACTTTGATTGCACTCGCAAAACCGCTGTCAGTGGTGCATAATCATTTTATAAATAAAAACACTACAAAAAACCTGCGTATTGTTGCGTATTTAATTCTTAATTTAAGCAGGTATAAAATTGGTAAAATTATGCACCAATAGGATTTGCGGCTCGTATTTAAGCAAAAATGGTGTAGCCAATAAAACTAAGCATTTGCTGAAGAAAATAAACAGGGGGAAATCAGCTGTATCAATTTCTACGGAACTGGGGCGACAAATGCGGTATCGTCTTGTCAGAGCAGAATGTAAACCAGGATACAAAACCATGCGCGTCGAGCAGTTGCAGGCATTCCTAGCGATCGCTGAAACTGGCAGCTTTCAGAAAGCAGCGCGAAAATGCAGCGTCACGCAATCGACGATTAGTCGGCAGATCCAGTCATTAGAATCAGATCTGGGGTTACCGCTATTTCATCGCACAGCACAAGCAAAGCTAACGCTGGCGGGGGAAAGATTTTTGCCCCGGGCGCGGAAAATCTGTCAGGAGTGGGAGAATGCGACGCAGGAATTAGCGGAGTTATTGGCGGGGAAACAGCCAGAACTGTGCATTGCAGCAATTGCATCGGTTTGCGCGCATCACTTACCGCCGGTTTTGCGTCAGTTTTGTAAGGATTACCCGGATGTACAATTAAGGGTGACTTCGTTGGGGAGCGATCGCGCGTTGAAAGTCCTCAAAGATGGATTGGTGGATCTGGCGATAGTGATGAACAATCGCTTTTTAACCGCAAGTCCAGATATGGTAGTGGACATTTTATTCAACGAACCCGTACAAGTATTGATGGCGGCGAACCATCCCCTGAGTCAATACCAAGAAGTACCTTGGTCGGAAATCACCCGTTACCCGCAAGTTGTATTTAAGGATGGCTACGGAATGCAACGCTTGGTACAAGAACAATTTCATAGGCAAGGGGCAAAACTGCAAGCGGTGTTGGAACTAAATACCCTCGATGCATTCCGGGGTATCGTGCGGGAGGGAGATGCGATCGCTTTGTTACCCGCATCAGCAGTATACGACGCGCGTCACGATCCAACTTTAGCAGTGCGACCGACGGGGGAACCCACCTTAAAGCGTCAAGTAGTATTGGTGACAACAAGCGATCGCATTTCAATACCCCCGATTCAACACTTCCGCGAGCTAGTCCACCAGATGCTAGGAATTCAGTCAGAATCAGAAAAGCATCTTTTGCTAATCGCTAATAGCTAATGGCTAATGGTAAGGAATTCTGAACAATCAGCAATTAGCAATTAGCAATGAGCAATCAGCAATGAGCAATTAGCAACGAGCAATCAGCAATTAGCAATCAGCAATTAGCAATGAGCAAAGAATTTAGAGAACTGGTCAAAAAAATCGGCAGCGGTTCCCATACAGGGGAAAATCTTACTCGTGAAGAAGCAGCAGCTGCAACTCGGATGATGCTCCAACAAGTTGCAACTCCAGCGCAAATAGGGGCGTTTATGATCGCCCATCGCATCAAGCGCCCGACAGGAGAAGAATTAGCCGGAATGTTGGATGCTTACGATCAATTAGGGCCAAAATTGCCACCCTTTTCGCGCCACGAGTACCCGGTAACAGTTTTGGGGATTCCTTACGACGGGCGATCGCGCACTGCACCCATCAGTCCTCTAACAGTTTTGATTTTAACGGCTGCGGGGGTGCCGGTAATTTTGCATGGAGGCGATCGCTTGCCGACTAAATACGGCGTCTCCTTGGTGGAAATTTGGCAAGGTTTGGGCGTAGACTGGACTAACAATTCCTTAGATCAAACCCAGTCGGTGTTTGAAACAACGGGGCTGGGTTTTGTTTATTTACCTCGGCATTTCCCCCAAGCGCAAAGTATATTTACCTATCGCGACGAAATTGGTAAGCGTCCGCCTTTTGCGACGATGGAGTTAATTTGGTGTCCGTATGCTGGGGAAGCGCGGCTGATAGTTGGATACGTGCATCCGCCGACGGAAAATATGTTCCAAGATGCGATCGCAAAACGGGGAACTCCGCAGTATTTAACCAGCATCAAGGGATTGGAAGGGAGTTGCGATTTACCGCGCGATCGCACTGCTATTATCGGTGTTGTTAAACCCGATGCCCCTTTTGAACGCTTGCTTTTAGCCCACGGCGACTACGGTTTTAGCAACACAAATCCTGCTTTGGAACCGACGGAAAATTTGGTAAAACAAATACAATCGGTATTGCAAGGCGAACCTTCAGAAATGATGCAATCTGCGCTTTGGAATGGGGGATTTTATCTGTGGCATTGCGGCGTCGCTCCCGATATGAATGCGGGTATTGCTGAAGCTAAAACCCTGCTTACTAGCGGACATGCAGCTAAAAAACTCCAGGAAATTCGCGATGCTGTAGCATCACATCAAACAGCGATCAGTTGTTAGTGTTGAATCTTAAATGAGCAGTTTATTTCTCACTGCTGTTATCCTTGCTGGCGGTAAAAGTTCGCGCATGGGACAAGATAAAGCCCTGATTCCTTGGGATGGCATTCCTTTACTTGGGAGAGTTTGTCAAGTCGCCTCCCAATGCTGCCAGCAAGTTTACATTCTCACTCCTTGGCCCCAACGATATCAAGAGATTTTGTCTGCTGAAAATTATCAATTTCTGGTAGAATCAAATCCAGGACAAGGGCCGTTAGTTGCCTTGGCTCAAGCATTAACTGAAATTCCTACTGAGTGGGTTTTACTTTTAGCCTGCGATCTGCCTTTATTGCAGGTAGAAATTATTCGAGATTGGACGGAGCGGTTAAATAATATACCTGGTTCTATTTTAGCCACTGTGCCCCAACAGGAAACTTTTTGGCAACCTACTTGTGGCTTTTATCGCCGCGAAGCTTTACCCGCATTACAGGAATTTATTCAGCAAGGTGGGCGATCGTTTCAAACTTGGTTAGAGCAAATACCCGTAGAGCCTATTTTAGTAGATGAGCAGGGGAGTAATATGTTGTTTAATTGCAATACACCGATGGATTTGAAAAAAGCGAATTGGTAATGGGTAATGGGTAAGGGGAATGAAAAAGTAAAATTATCGTAAAAAAAACAGGTTTTGCCTAAAAATTTATTATTTTAAAGTTTGACAGGCTGTCAAACTTTAAGCTAAGCGTATTATCAACAGATTGGGCAGAAAAATTCAATTATAATCTGAGCGACAAAACCTTGTAAGAGAGGCGTAACGCTTATGACACCTCTGCCCAATTACCGTCCCAAACAGCTTTCATTAGGGCCATTGGAAGCGGAGATTTTGCACATTGTTTGGGAACTGGGAACGGCGACAACTAAAGACGTACACGAACGCATCATGACCGATCCGGAGCGGGAATTAACTTACTCTTCTGTGACAACTGTACTGCGTCGCTTGAGCGAAAAAGGTTGGCTAGCTTGCGATAAAACTAAGCGATCGTTTGCTTGGCGAGCTTTAATTTCGCGCCAGCAGGCGCAGGCGTTAAAGGCTTACGAGCAGTTGCAGCGATTTCTGGCATCTGCTAACCCTGATATTGTGGCGACGTTTGCGGATAGTCTGGACTCGGGAAGCTGCGAACAATTAGAAGCGATCGCACTGCGTATAATGGCTGTGCGTAAAGCAAGGGAGGAACAACAATAATGCACCTAATCATCATCCTGGCGGCACTTTTCTTAGCCTGGTATCTCCGACTACAATGGTCTAATTCAGCACAAAACTGGGCAAAACGTTGGCAATGCGCCCTATTATGTTTTGCCCTTCCCCCGCTGCTGTTGATAATCACAGCGGCTTCGATCCTCTGCATGGGGCCAAATGGATATATGGCAGATTTGGACAATGGATGGTTTAGCTATTTCTTAGCTTTGGGTTTTTGCGGCTCTTCGCTAGTAAAATGTTTGCAATTGGCGATCCGGGGATATGGTGGCGTGAAACAAATTCGCGCTTCAACTCAAACTAATATTGGCGATAAATCTGCCCGCATTTTAGATACATCTGCCTTATTTTCGGCGCAAATTGGGTTTTGGCAACCTGAATTAGTTGTCAGTCAAGGGTTGTTACAAAAGCTGGATCGAGAGCATCTGGAGGCAGTATTAGCCCACGAACAAGGGCATTATTATTACCGCGATACGTTTTGGTTTTTTTGGTTGGGTTGGTTGCGTTCTTTCACTTTTTGGTTGCCAAATACAGAGGCGTTGTGGGAGGAGTTATTAGTTTTGCGGGAACTGCGTGCAGATCGTTGGGCTGCTAATCGCGTCGATCCGTTGCTGTTGGCTGAATCTTTATTGTTTGTTGCAAGCGTTCGGGTACAAATGGTGGAAGATTTCTGTGCTGCGTTTAGTCAATCTGTGGGGCGAAATCGCTTAGAAGAAAGGATTGAAGCGTTGTTGACTCCTGAGTCTTCACCTGGTTTAAATTGGTGGGATTGGACTTGGTTGTTATTGGCATTTGTGCCTTTGTTTGCTGTGCCTTTTCATGGTTGATTTTGGATTTTTTTAACCAGTAGTAACGCACCATCAAAAATGGTGCGTTATATCAAGTCCTTAAGCATCGGCATCGCACTCCTTGGGGCGAGTTTAAAAAGATATCTCGCGGTTCCACGGATTGATATCATGTCCGTTGAATTGCCCATAATAAAAAAACTTCAATCTGTCGTTGCGTAGGGACGCATCATAGATATCTCCGACACAGATAACGTTAATCCTGCCGTGTCCCGGCTGATGATTATGGGTAATCTTAAGGACATGATATGATTGGTAAAACCCACACCGTAAACACAATTAACTATAGAAGTCCGATGCTAACGGACATGATATTACGGCGCGGCTTCCCATTTTATGCCAAAATTGCCAAATATAGCGGATTGCAGCCCTTGTGAGGGAAAGCGTTATCGCTGAGTTTGTGTAGCGGGTGCA
>DNGJ01000483.1:0-5674 GCA_003486305.1 Cyanobacteria bacterium UBA11371 | reverse complement strand
TTGTGTAGCGGGTGCATTAATGCACCCGCTACACAAACTCAGCCAAAGGGCTGTATCTCACACGAAAAGCAATCTGCTGTAAATCCCGCGCCTAACGCACCCTACAGTAATTTAATTTTTAATCGCTAATAAAGTTGAGATGTTCGCCTGGTAGTGTTCGCATTTCTTCTAAATAACCTTGCAATTGTAGTTGACCTTGTTCTAAATAAATTATCCAATCGGCTTGATGAATGGCGCTGGAACGATGGCTAATTAGTATGGTTGTTTTGCCTTGGCGGTAAGTTAGCAGTTGGGTTAAAAGGTGCGCTTCGCTTACTGGGTCAAGTCCGGCGGTGGATTCATCTAATATTAGTATGGGTGGGTTGTTTAGAATTGCTCTGGCTATGGCTAATCTTTGTCTTTGTCCGCCGGAAAGATTGGAGCCAAATTCTCCTAAAATGGTTTGGTATTTGTCGGGTAGTTGGCTGATAAATTCATCTGCGCCAACTATTTGGCAAGCTTGAACGATCTGTTCTAAGCCTATTTGAGGAGATGCTAAACGGAAGTTTTCAATAATGGTTCGACTCCAGAAGTGTGCGTCTTGAGGAACTAGGACGACTTGTTGGCGCAAGCATTCTAGGGAAAGGTCTTGTATGTTGTAGGAACCGATGCGAATATTGCCAGATTGGGGGAGATATAAACTTGTTAAAAGTTTGGCTAATGTGCTTTTCCCGCACCCAGATTTACCGATGACGGCGATAACTTTTCCGCCGGGGATTTTGACGGAGAAGTCTTCTATCAGATCGGTTCTTCCTGGATAGTGAAAGTTGATGCGATCGCATACTATATCCGCGTCATCAGGAAGCTTGACAAAGCTTTTTTTCGCTTCGCCTAAATTCTCTGGCGTTGCTTCAATAATTTCGGTTAATCTTTCTGTTGCTGTGCTGACGCGGCTATATTCATCGATGAATCCAATCGCGGTATTAATGAAGGCAATAAAGTTGCCGTTCATTGCGTTAAATGCCAGTAATTGTCCGATGGTGATTTCTTTATTTATGGTCAAGTAGCTGCCGATCCATAATAATGCGATCGCTCCCACTCCCGATATCAGTTCTGATGCTGTTTTATTCACAATTGCTATTTGTATTGTCCGGAATGTCTGATTCGCCATTTGTCCAAATCGGCTCTGAAATTCAGACCAAAATTGCCTTTCTGCACCTATTGTTTTGAGAGCGATCGCGCCTTTGAATGTTTCGACTAAAACTCCTTGATTCTCGGCTTCTATAACCAATACTTTCCGAATTTTTTGTTTTAATGTCGGATAAAATAGTAAAGCGATTACAATCGTCACAAATGCTAAGCAGCCGGAAAATATAGCCAGCTTCCTGCTATAAAATACCATTAAACCGAAAGAAACAATCGCCACAAAAAACTGGATCGGTAAACTAATAAAAACTTGGGCAGTTAGTTGATTAACTTCTTGGATATCGCGCAAACGGCTAAGCACTTCTCCGCTGCGGCGAGACTCGTAATAAGTTAAAGGTAAGCGCAGAATTGCCCTACCAAATTCTAAAACTAAACTTAATTCTAACCGCTGGGCAAAATGCGCCACTAGGTTCGACTGTATTAATCCTAAACTACTGCTGATGACATTGGCGAATGCGATCGCTATCGCTACCCCCGTCAGCAGTTTTGTATCTCCCCGCACCAGCACTTCATCGGTGAGAATTTGAATCAGAAACGGGGTAGTTAAAGAAAGTAACCCGACAAATAGATTAATTAATACCGCTTCCCCTAAAATCCCCCCATAAGGCAAAACTCGCACCAAAAACCGCCCAAAACCCTTGACTTTATCGTCATTTTGTGATGCGAATTCTACCGGATCTGGCTCTAATAAAAGCATCGCCCAATCTGTCCAAGCTTGAGCTAACTCTTTTTTGGAAAGATAGCGAATACCTACCGCTGGATCTGCAACTGCATATTTCCACCCGCGCTTACCATACAACACAACCCAATGATTGCCTTTCCAATGGATAATTGCTGGCATTGGTGCTTCATCTATTCTATCTAAAATTTCCGGTGATGCTCGCACCGCACGGGCATTAAAACCAAGTGACTCTGCACCTTGTTGTAACCCCAGTAATGTCGTGCCTAATTGTCCCGTTCCTACCGCTTCCCGAATGCGATTTATCCCCAAATTACGTCGATATTTCTTAGCAATAGAAGCGATGCAAGCTGCACCGCAATCTTCTTCATTTTGCTGAAGTACGCATGGATAACTCATCGCTTTTTTATATACCAAATAAGGCATCTGTTATTTTACAGATGCCTATTCGTTCGACTAAACAACTATTTGGATGCGAGTCCCAGCCAACTTAATTTTTGGCGAGAATTGAGGCACATAGATTTCCCACCGGGTTTACATCCACCGTTTAGCGAGGCAGCTTCTTTAGCTGTCATTTCCGTGAATAGAGGAGCTTTCTTTTCTTGTTTCTTCATTTTACTTGCTTTCCTTACTTGGGTAAAGATTAGAGCTTTTACAACATTTAAATTTAGTTCTTATGACTCAGCAAGTCAAGTATCTTTACGATCATTTTAGGTATAAATAAAAATGCACTATTCCATACCGCACTCTGCTAAACCATAGCAGAATGCAGCTAAAATAATCGATCGTTGATCTGCTGGAAACTTAGCTAATATACAACAAAAAAATCTTTTTGTCTTTGACAGCTTGTCAAAGACAAAATCGAGTCATAGCGTTTAAAATAAAACCTTCGTGTGTGAAGAGCGAACGAATGAGTGCGTTAACCGTGAAACTAAGTCTTCTAGGACTTCAGACAGTTATTGCTGGGGTAGCTTTACTCAACATCAATCCAGTTTTAGCCAATGCAAATCAACCGCAAAGTAAAGTAGAGTTTCTGGAATCTCAAAATTCCCATAATGCGAATGATTTGTTGTCCGGAGGTATTATCGATCGAGCAATTGACCGAAATTATATTATCAAAGTTGAAGACATAGCCCAAAATCAATCTAGATCAAATCCAACTAGGTTTAACCCTTGGTCAATCTCAGCAGAAGCTTTATTTCTGACTCGCAATATTCCCGGTGGAATTACGACTTCAGAATTTTATGATGTCAATACAGCAGAAACTGGGGAAACTTTAGGGACAAACAATTTAGACTTTAACTACGAACTAGGAACGAGGGTAACCCTTGGCTACAGTTTCAATCCAAAGAATAGTTTAAACTTTTCATTTTTTGGATTGCAAAACTTTGAAGCTGACGCCAGACTCACCGCACCTGCACCGGGATTTCCCAATCCGATTATCGTTCAAGCGGATCTAGACGATACGCCAATTTTTGAACCGTTTGAATCGTTTGGAGAGCGCATAAACGTTTTAGATCAGCCGCCACCTGAAGGACAAGGAAATGGTAATTTTGACATTACCAGGTCGTTTATTTCCGGCTACGAACATCGGATTAATTACGAATCCAAATTGTACAACTTCGAGTTTAACTATCAGCGCGATCTCGGTTCAACTAGAACGTTTAGACCTTCATTAATACTAGGATTGCGCTACATGGGCGCGCCAGAAGAGTTTAGCTTAACTACGGGAGGTGCGGCGGCATTTCCTCCACAGGGATTGCTTTCTGTTCCTAGAGGAGAATATAAAGTTGAGACGAAAAATAACTTATTTGGGATTCAAATAGGCGCAAATGTCGATGTTGACCTCAGTCGCAATTTTAGTATAGGCTTGCGCGGAAAAGCGGGGGTATTTGGCAATCACGGGGAACAAAACAGTACCATCAGCGCCTTTGATTTTGATACGGGAAATCTAGTAGACAGAATTGAGGATGCGGAAAGCAGATGGACTGTCGCGCCAATCTTAGAAGGAACTATATCTGCTGAATGGAGGGTGAGTCGAAATGTTAGCTTAAATGCTGGGTTTAATGTGATGTATGTTAGCGGTGTAGCTTTAGCACCCAGACAACTCGATGATTTTGCCTCAACTGGTAAATTTGGTAGCATCGATTTCGATGGAAGTAGTCTTTATTATGGCCCTTCGGTGGGGATAAAAGTCGTTTTTTGAGATACTCTTATGCTTGACAAGTCGAATGCAGAATATCTACCTTTAGTTAGCAGCGATGAATTTCTACCATCGGTGAGTCGGTGGACGAGTTTGGGCGGATTATTTTTAATCGGAACTTGTGGCGCGGCAGTAGCGATCGCAAACCATACCCGGTACAATGTTACCGTCAGATCCGAAGCCACCATCCGTCCTTCTGGAGAAGTTCGCCTTGTCCAAGCAACAAGCGAAGGTACGATCAAAAGCATCCCCGTAAAAGAGAATACCCCAGTTAAACAAGGGGATGCGATCGCTTTGATCGATGACTCTTCCCTGCAAACCAAAAAAAGCCAACTCCAAAGCAATATTCAGCAACATCAACTGCAAATCAATCAAATAAACGCTCAAATCAATTCTATCGCCACTCAAATCGCCGCCGAAACCCGCGCAACAGAACGCGCTATTGCTGCCGCTAACGCCGAATTAAGCCGAAATCAACGGGATTTTCAACAGCGACAAATTACAACCAAAGCCTCTATTCAACAAGCAGAAGCTAATCTAAAAATAGCCGAAGCCGAAGTGCAAAAAGCCGAACAAGAATATTGGCAAGTAAAAGCTAATCTAGAAACAATTCAAGCCAATTTAAAAGCAGCAGAAGCCAACTTAAAAGCCGCTCAAACTAAACGCGATCGCTATAAACCTTTAGCCGCATCCGGGGCAATTTCCGTACAACAATTGCAGGAAGCAGAATTAGCCATCCAGCAACAAGAACAAGCAGTTTTGGGACAAAAAGCCGCCGTAGAAGCGCAAAAAAAAGCCGTCCTCGCACAAGCACAAACTGTTGAAAGACAAAAACAAACAGTAGCAGCTGCTTTAGCCGGATTGCAAGGCGAAAAAGCAGCATTAAATCCCAGCGTCGCACCAATTGCGATCGCCCGCGATCGCATCGCCCAAGAAAAAGCCAAAGGCGACGCTACCTTAGCCACTTTAACTAAAGAACAACAAGCTTTAATCCAGCGTCGCTTACAACTGCAAAATCAAATTTTAACCGATACCCGCGAGATCGAACAAATTGAAAAAGACTTGCAAAAAACTACCCTGCGCTCTCCCGTCGATGGCACTATTTTACAATTAAACTTGCGAAATTCAGGTCAAACCGTGCGCCTGGGAGATGCAATTGCCCAAATTGCTCCTAATAATGCCGCAATTGTTGTCAAAGCTCGCGTAACAGCTCAAGATATTGGTAAAATTAAATTAGGGCAAACAGCCCAATTGCAAATATCCGCTTATCCCTATCCGGATTATGGCACTTTACCTGCAAAGGTGAGCGCGATCGCTCCCGATGCGATCGCAAATCCCAACAATAACTCGCCCTATTACGAAATCACCCTCCAACCAGAAAAAAATTATTTGACTCGTAACAATATCCAGTATCCCATTCAACCAGGAATGGCTGTCACCGCCGATATTATTTCCAGAGAAGAAACCGTTTTAACCTTTATTCTCCGCCAAGTTAGGTTATTAGCTGATTTTTAAATTTGTCAGCGGGTAAGGACACGGCGTGGAATATTTTTCCTTTGATACTCAAGATTATCAAATGCCGTGTCCCTACAGATTATGAACCAAAT
>DNGJ01000379.1:4655-12892 GCA_003486305.1 Cyanobacteria bacterium UBA11371 | reverse complement strand
GAAAGATAGGCATCGACGACGGTGGTATCGCCGCGACTGACGAGTTTCATTAACGGGCTGACTTGATGGGAAACTGAGATTTGGGGAAAGCCGATTTCTCTTGCTACTGCTGCAACTTGTTGCTCGTGTTCCCTATAGCGATATCCGTGCATCAAGACAATCGCACAACTGCGAATACCGCCATCGTAAGCAGCTTGCAAAGCGGGGCGGAAACTGGCAATATTGACGGGAATTAATTCTTCACCTTGGGCGCTGTAGCGTTCTTCAACTTCGATGACTCGCTCGTAGAGCATTTCCGGCAATATTATATGACGGGCGAAGATATCCGGGCGATTTTGATAGCCGATGCGGAGGGCGTCTTTAAAACCTTTGGTAATTAGAAGGACTGTGGGCGCTCCTTTCCTTTCTAATAGCGCATTCGTCGCCACAGTCGTCCCCATTTTGACAACTTCTATTTGTTCTGAGGGGATGGGTGCATTAACATCTATTCCTAAAATCTCCCTAATTCCTTGCACCGCTGCATCTTGGTAGCGTGAGGGATTTTCCGATAGCAGCTTGTGTATTACTAGCTGTCCGTCGGGGCGTTTGGCAACAATATCGGTAAACGTACCGCCGCGATCAATAAAGAATTGCCATTGGTTATTGTTCATTCGTTACCGAGCCTGCAAATACTGGCACTACATATAAAGATACGGTGTAGGTGGGGTCAGTTATGCAAGTGCGATTCGCCCAAAGGGCGTTCGCGCAAGCGAAGGGAGGCATCTCCGCTTCGCCCAATCGCGTAGCGTGCCGCAAGGCAATATCGCATACCTCTGTTTGGCGGGCTCGTGTCGCCCACCCCACAAGAAAAAATGTAGAGACGTTACATGTAACGTCTCTACTCTTGTGGGGTAGGCATCCTGCCTGCGCCAATTGTTTTTTGCAGATGTTTGCTCTTAGACTAAACTTTGCTGTTGCTGTGGGGTGAGCATTTCCGGATGGGTAGATACACCCAGATGCTTTTTAATCAAGTTGCTGCGATCGCGGAAAACAGCCTCATCGTTAAATCGCTTACCGTTTTCACCAGCTTCTCGGATTAACTGTGACAAGCGTTGTCGATCTTTGGATAAACTGACCAGCAGATCGCCGAGTTGTTGCCAATTTCCCATTGGTACGAACGCACCACCGCCAAAATCGCCAACGAGTTCTTCAACATAGCCGCTGCGATAACCTACGATCGGCGTGCCGCAGACTAGCGCTTCGATCGGGGAACGCGCTGATTCTTTTGTCACGTGGGTAAACAGCAGCAAGTGGGAATCCTTGAGGCGCTGGAGTAGTTTATCTCGATTTTTCTCCCATCCAGTCAGTTCGATGCAAGAATCCAAACCCAGCTTTTGAATCAGCGCTTTCATTTCATCCATCAATATGCCGTCACCGATCCAAGTTGCGTGAATGTTAGCACCTTTATCCCGCGCCAGATTGATTGCTTTTACCCAGTCTAAAGGCGCTTTCATTGCATCTATGCGTCCGGCGTAACAGATGCGGAGGGTGGGGTCTATTTTAGTCTGCAAAACTTTTTGATTCAGATCTTTTTCGCCGATCGCATCTGAAGCTTTGATGTGAATGTTGTGAATCAGATAGCTATTTTTGCAAAACGGACTGTATGCCGAATAGCAATCTTGCCCGTGCCACAAACCCAAATCGCAATTTTGAATAATCCGCTTGTGGTACATCTCTATTAGCGGCGCTTCTACTTTTGCTTTGATGCGTTTTTTTAAACTTGCTCCTTTTGCAGCTTTTAAAACCACATCGTGGGTTACCCAATCGGTGTGAATCGCATACGGTCTGCCTTGTTTGCGCGCTTCTAGGGCTGCGATCGCTGCCCAATCCCCTATCAATCCCCCAATCGCAAATTGCAAATACTCGCTCTTTTCGATTAATTCTGCTAGCTGCGATCGCACCGAACTATAACAAGAAATAAAGTCTGTTATTTTATAAGCCCAAGGTAACGGCACTAATTCCAATCGTTCTGGTTTTTCTAAAGTTGCCGTATCCCGCCAAGTCATCGTTTTGTCTTGTGCTGCCAGGGCTTCTGGTATAGTTGGTGCAGCCACTATCGCACAATCAAAATTATCCGTCCACCGTTCCAATCCATTGCAAGCTTGCGTCTCAAAAAATAGCCGATTTCCTTTAATTAAAAAAGGAACGGGCAGAACCAATAACATGCCTTTTTTGTTAACCATTTTTCCTCTCCAATACAATATTTTTCTGCGGAGAGCGCTGAGGATTGCTTGTCCAAATTGCAACACCCGTCTGAAAAACTATTTAAGTATTATCACTTTCCCTATTAATACTGATTTTCTGCAACCGTATAAATACGTATCTTTTTTTTATTATTTTTACATTTCTCAGCTTGAGCCACCGAAAATAATTTCAGCGCTTGCTGTTCTCAAAAGCTTGGCCTAGAAACAATTCAGCCTGCTTTTAACTTATTTTGCCCTTTTCAGTATATTGATGTTAATGCGTAGAAATGATGCTAAAAATCCGATAGTTTTCGTACTTTTCCTACTTTTCCTACTTTACGATCCAAAGCAGGGGCGTAGGGAGATGAGCAAAAATACCTCGAGCGGTGTAAGCGAAAACCGTCACGAAGTCTGCCGTAAGGCGTATCGCGCAGCGTGCCGCAAGGCAATATCGCCAACAAAACCCAGGTTTATCATCATAATAATGACGATCAATATTGTTGACATAAAGAAATATAACACCAGCAGATAATTTCACAAAAATTTCACAAAGAGCGTGTAACAAAACCCACGTTGCCAGGAAAAATATTAATGTGCAGCAGCGCCGCCAGTCGCTTTAACTTTCTTAAAGAACGAGAGCGCAACGCCACTTAACAACAAAGTCCACGCCACGAAGTAAAAGCAATTTTTAAACGCCATCACAATTCTTAGTTGTTTTTTAATAATTGGCAGGTTCTCAGAAACCGGGTTTTTGAGAAAAACCCGGTTTCTTGGCTAGGAAGTAATGCCAAGTTTGGCATAAATTGGCTGAACTAAAGGTTTTAAACTCGGTAACTGTCTGGCAAAATAAATTGAACCTAAAACGCAAATAACGCCGCTGAGAATTAAGGTATTCGGCGCGCCGATGTAGTTCGCCAATCCACCAGCGAATAAATTGCCAAAGGGTATCACTCCAAAAAATGCCATTGTATAGATGCTGAGGACTCTGGCGCGTTTATCATCTTCCACAATCGTTTGGATAAATGTATTGCTAGAGGCAAATTGGAGGATGAAGCCCAGTCCGCTTAACAACATCATCAGTAAGGAAAACCACATGACGCGCGATACAGCAAATCCAACGATTGCCATTCCCATTAAAGCGGGAGAATAGGCAATGATTTTGCCAATTCCGACGATACTTTTGCGCGTACTCAAATACACTGCACCAAACAGCGCGCCGATTCCCGATGCTGCCATTAAATATCCTAAAGCATCCGCGCCGCCGTTCAAAATTTTGGTGGCAAAAATTGGCACTAAAACGGTATATTGCATTCCCCAAAAACTGACTAATGCTAGCAGCAAGATGATGGCGCGAATCGGTGCAAAGCCAAACGTATAAGCAAAGCCTTCTTTCAATCTTTCCAATGGATTGCCGCTAACGGATTTGATCGTTCTGGGCTTGAGTTTCATCGCTAATAATGCGATAATAACGGCAATGTAGCTAATGCCGTCAATTAAAAAGCAAACACCAGCGCCCACCGTTGCGAGGACAACTCCGGCAACGGCGGGGCCAATTAATCTCGCGCCGTTGAACATCGCGGCATTGAGAGCGATCGCATTCGCCAAATCTTCTTTTCTTTCGATCATTTCCGGCACAAAAGCTTGGCGCGCCGGGGCATCAAATGCATTGACAATTCCTTGAAATAAACTCAAGAAAATCAAATGCCAAATATTCACCACCCCCGTCAGCGCTAATACCGCTAGCGTTAGCGACTGAATCATCGAGAGAATTTGAGTCCAAACAATAACTCGATGGCGATTCCATCGATCTGCCAAAACACCCGCAAACGGCAGTAAAATTAAATGGGGAATTTGGCTGGTAAATCCCACAATTCCCAACAACCAAGACGAGTTGGTTAATTGATAAACCACCCAAACCGTCGCCACTTGCGTCATCCAACTTCCAACCAGAGATAGCCCTTGTCCTGCAAAGAAAAGGCGGTAGTTTCTCGACCTAAAAGCCGGTATGTCCGGTATCCACTTTCTCGCGCCTATCCCCATGCCGGTATCGTCCTTAAGATTGATTTTATCATATTATCTTAATAATTCTACACAATGGTTTTGCTATTGCCATCCTACTAAAGACTTGGTAATTGGGATTAGAGATTTCAGATTAGAGATTTCAGATTTAGGATTGAGGATTTGGGCTTGAAATTAAATCGGCAATCTGCCATCTAAAATATGCAATCAAGTTGAGATTTGAGATTTGAGATTAGAGAGGTTAGCGATCGCAATATCCACGAGTTGGGAAAACCGCTGTTGCTCTTGTGCTGGTATGCCTTGCATAATTTCGTCGCGCATTTCCAGGGCAATTGGGGGTAAGATTTCTTGGAGTTGCGATCCGGCGTCTGTCAGCCAGATGCGCCAGATGCGGCGATCGCGCGTATCCCTTTCGCGGCGAATCAGCCCCCGTTCTTCCATGCGATCGAGTACGCCGGTGAGAGTTCCTCCCACCTGTTGCAATTTCTCGCCAATCGCACAAGTAGGTAAACCGTCTTCTTCCCACAAACAGCATAATACCACCCAGTGGAACGGAGTCAGCCCGTAAGGATCGAGTCGTTCTTGAAACTTGCGCCCCATTAATTGAGACAGCAGCTTAATCCGGTAGCCCAAGCCATAAGGGGCGCAGACTTGTCGCAACTCTTTTGGTAAGGTTGGCTTAATAGATGCAGAAGTCATGGCGGCTAGGGTAATTGTTTAGTGTTCTAAATATAAGAATAAGAGATATTTTGCTTTTGTGTCAAGGGGGGGAGGCGATCGCTTGGTATAGGGGCAATCAAAGAATATAAGCCGAAGATGTTCGGAAACAACCTTGACCTTTACTGATGAGGTTGGTGCTGGCAATACAAATTTTTCATAAACCAATTCCGTAATCTCTCTAAGATTGCTCGGAGATAAGTTCACTAATTTCTCTAATTGTGTTAACAAAATTTAAAGAATAAGGTTTTTGTATTCAATTCAAGAAGCAAAAGAGGTGGTTGTGTTTGACCTAAGAATTTGCGTCAATAAGTTTCGTCAAATTAGAACGTATTACGCTGACCTCCCAGGCAATCCTCCGGGTGTAGGAGCCAATATTCAACTTCGTTACAGTCCGGCTGTCACCTACAATCCCCTTATCAACTACAACCCAACAACAGCAGGAAGCGAACTGCATTGGATTGGGCGGGTAATGAGTAACCATAACTTCAAAACTAATCAGCATGGCGACACAGAGGATGTCATCGATGTTGCCTCTGGGCAGCCTAACCCATTCTATGACCTCAACCCAAGTGTTACCTTTACAGATGAAGATGATTTCGCAGACGGGCCAGCACGACCCGATCTCCAGAACGATCATTATTGGTCTGCTGAACTCTACTTAGTTGAAAAGACTCCAGGTAAGCAAGAAGTCACGATTTACAACGGGATTTCATGGGGTTGGAGAAACACAGTCACTCCCCCTCCACCTGTTTCTCTTCCTCCTTGTGTCGGCGGTAGTGGTGGCGGTGGGTGTCTTACTACTGTCAGCACCAACCGGAATCTGCTATTTTTCAACAGCGGCAACGCTGCTCAATTCCGTAAACCTGTCGATGAACCCACCACTGCATTAGGACTATTGGCGCTGGGTGCGTGGGGTGCAGTTCAAGGGTTGAAAATCAGGAAATCCAAACAGCAGTGAAATACCTAACTACCCTGCTATTTGCCCTCAGCATCGTTCTGATCGATCCGTGGGGAGGGAGTCGAGGCGAAATATGGACTCAGCCAAAAGTCTTTGCCCTCCTGCTAATAAGTCTATTAAACCTCTCAATCTTGTGGTCACAAAGGGTTTCCCTGACACTGCCCCCTAGTTGGAAAATCAGCAAACTTTTGTGGGAACTATTTCTGGGCATCGGACTGCTTTCAACAATATTTAGCCCCTTCCCACTACGTTCTCTATTTGGTCAAGATCAGATGGGCGATGGTTGGCTTTATTGGCTAATCATTGCCGCCTTCACCCTTAGCAATACCCTATTGTTAAGACATCACCCAGAACTACTTCGCCCTCAAGTTAATGGTTTACTAATTGGCGGCGTAATTCTCGCTATCAGCATCTTCCCTCAACTGATCGACTGGCGCATCGACTACACTGCCACAATGGGTCAATTGCTGAGAGAAAATATCTTAGCAAGTACCATTTTCAAAGAACAACAACCGATTGGTTTATATTCCCATCGAGGTCATGCATCGTTCGTACTAGCAGCAGTAGCAATACTAACACTTGTAAGTTGGAAGTGGAAGTGGATAAGTAAGCGAAAGGCAATACTCGCTTTATCTCTAATTATGCCAGCGCTGTTGTTAACTTTTACCAGAGCGGGAGTACTCGCCTTAATTGTGGCAGGCGTTTACTGGTTTTACTGTTCAGAAAAAGCTAAACTTTATCGCAAAGTTGTGCTTGTCAGTGTGTTGGTAGCTTTGTTGTTTGTAGGTGCAGTTTCATTTACCCGCAAAATTTCTGCACTGGAGCAATACAACTTCGACAGTAAGACTGTAGCTATTAAATATGTAACTTCAGATCGGTTTTGGCTATGGCAGCAATCTATAATTGGTATAAAAAAGCGCCCCCTACTCGGATGGGGATTTAATGGTTTTGGCATCGCTTATCCGTATATCCAAAACCCCTATCAAACGCCAAATATTGTGAATTTGGGTAACTTCAGTTTCGACTTGTGGGGTAAAAACGGACAATTACGCACATTGCCAATACCTACTTATAAAGCGCACAATCTGATTTTGGATACAACTTTATCGGTAGGCGTTTTGGGTTTGTTGTGTTACGGTGCGTTGCTGGTATTTTGTTTTAGACTTGTGCAATTGTCGCCTATCGGCGGTATTGAAGCTGTAGCAGTGGCTTATATTGCATTTACTTTTACCTGGTTTGAGTGCGCTCAATTTACCCATATTGCTTGGTGGGTACTCAGTGTTTGGGGAGTAAAGGAAATAAATGTTGGTAAATAAACTGAATATTTTGCCAAAGTGTCAAGGGGGGACAACAGGGGGGGATCTAAGCTACTCCGTACCCGGTATAAGGACGCTTGTAAGGTGGATGCAACCCCAAGACGATATCCTGCGGAGAGACTCCCATCTCTACTAATTCCCGCGCCACATCGACATCGGTCATATTACGCTGAATCCAAATCTTGCCATCTTTGATATCACAGTGAATGAAACAGTTGTAAACCCGCTTGAGTCCTTCCCATCCAACATCTAAAAGCTGATAATGGTCGCGTTCCAGATCAAAAATCAGCTGACATTCGATATCCGAATTACTATCAAAAAGCGTGGCGTGTTCGGTTAGTAATTTACGAATACATTGGCGATAATGTTCTAGTCTTTCCATTCAACAATCGCCTCCTTGAGAGGATCGTATACCAATAATTTAATTTGATATAGCTTGACAGCTTCTTGAGTAAATCGCTCTTGAAAGAAGGTATCAAATGTTTCCAAAGGCACTGCTAAGTAAAGAGTTCTGTCTGGCTCACTCATTTGCAAAGCGAGGCGATAATTTAAAAATTGCCCCAGTGCCGAGTGAAAGTCAGTGATGGCAGAGCTATTGAGAAAACTTTTAACTTCGACGGCAATTTTTTGCCCTGCCTTCTCAGCTGCAAATACCTTCTCTGCTGCCAAGTCAATTTCAAGTTTGACCCCCTCAATCTTAATTATGAGCGGATCGGCTGTAATTACCCACTGCTGCTTCAAGAGTGCCTGTCTTACCGCATTATGGAATAGGTCTTTAGCAGCCATTACTCCTCACACAGTTTCTAGCCCGATCTTAAACCAGCCAGTGGCGATCGCATCCTACAGCAGCAAAGCTTGCTCTTCCCATTACTCCTTCTTTTCAAGCGTATCAACCAGATACAGCTTGATGAATGCTTCTGCGGCGGCTGGATTAATTCCCTCTAAGGCTTTCAAAATCTCTACAACCGTCTCAGCGGTAGGATCTCTGAGTTCGTGAACCCA
>DNGJ01000379.1:0-4445 GCA_003486305.1 Cyanobacteria bacterium UBA11371 | reverse complement strand
GGATCTCTGAGTTCGTGAACCCACCGATATACACTTGTGCGTTCGATTCCCAGAGCCACTGCGATACTGTACTGGCTTATATCGTAAGTCTCTAGCACCTGCTTGAGGGCTTTTCCTGCTCTTCCCATGATCCTCATCCTGTCAGAGGATCGCGAGTTCGTAAACGAATACCGAATGGTTTACAGAAATCCTAATGGTTCACTATAATAGTTATCCATTAGGCTTTTGTTTGTAAAGCACAGGTAAAACCATATGCAAACAAACTTTCTGACAGATCCAGAGGAAAACCCTGATGTTCGCGTATCTATTGATACTTCTGACCCAACAAGTTGCAACAGGGAATCAGTCCGAGTGCTGTTAATCGGATCGCGGCTTGGCGTTATTCGCGCGATTCACAAGTTTTATCGTCTGAAAGTCGCGGAAGTGGGGGATTGGAGTCCTTTGCAACCAGGCCCCAAGCCTGGTGAATTCATGAGTATTTTAACGTTGCATTTTGCGATCGCTTAATCTCAATCAATCGGAGTGGGGGCACGGCAAAATTAACGTTGTTAGTTTGTATCCAGGTATTTTGAATGCCGTGCCCCTACGATGGTCAAATGTTTATGTGGGAGAGGATGGTATAAATCATTACCAGAAACAATGGAAGGTAACTGTCAACTGTCCACTGTCAACTGTCCACTGTCACTGGGTTCAAACCCCATTGTTCCAAGAGAAAGGCGTACTCGAAGGCAATTTCCTTGAGTCGTTCGTAGCGTCCCGATGCGCCGCCGTGTCCTGCACCCATATTGGTTTTGAGCAGCAATAGATTATTGTCGGTTTTCAATTCGCGGAGTTTGGCTGTCCATTTGGCGGGTTCCCAATAGGCAACGCGGGGGTCGTTTAATCCGGCGGTGATTAGCATTGCTGGGTAATCTTTCGCCTCAACGTTGTCGTAGGGGGAATAGGACTTCATGTAGTCGTAGAAGGTTTTATCTTCCGGGTTACCCCATTCGTCCCATTCGATCGCAGTCAAAGGCAACGATGCATCTAACATGGTGGTGACGACATCGACAAACGGCACGTTGGCGACGACTGCTTTAAATAAATCCGGACGCATGTTGACGACTGCACCCATCAACAGTCCGCCTGCACTACCGCCCTCGATCGCCAGATATTCTGGGGAAGTCCATTTTGCTTGAATTAGATGTTCGGCGCAGGCGATAAAGTCGGTGAAGGTATTCTTTTTGTGGAGAAACTTACCATCTTCGTACCACTTGCGTCCCATTTCCGCCCCGCCGCGAATGTGCGCGATCGCTACCACTACCCCCCGATTTAGCAGCGTTAGTCGAGTCGATGAAAAAGCATCCGGCTCTTCTATACCATAAGCACCGTATCCTGTCAATAGCAAGGGATTAGCGCCGTTGGGTTCGATACCTTGTTTGTAGACCAGGGAGAGGGGAACAAGAGTACCATCGGGAGCGCGAGCATTGAGTCGTTGGCTGACGTATCGGGTGCGATCGTACCCTCCCAAAACCGGAGTTTCCTTTTTTAACTCGCGTTGTTGGGTATCCATGTTGTAGTCAAACACCGAATTTGGAGTCACGAGCGAGGTATAGTTAAACCGCAAAACATTGGTATTGAATTCGGCATTTGCTCCTTCATAAACTTCGTAGGTTGGTTCTGCAAATGCGATGTAATGTTCCTTTCCGGTGGAAAGTTGGCGCACGCGGACTTGAGGTAATCCAGACTCGCGTTCGTAGATAACCAAATGGTGGGAAAAAGCACTGACATCGGAGAGAAAAACGTCTTCCCGGTGGGGAATAACCGTTTCCCAGTTTTCTTTAGCAGGATTGGTCGTTGGAGTTCGCATCAATTTGAAATTGATTGCATCTTCGTTGGTGGTGATATAAAAGTAGTCGCCGTGGTGTTCTACCGAGTATTCAACGCCAGGGGAGCGCTCAGCAATCACCCCAAAAGATTCCGTCGGACGATTCGCATCAAGAAAGTGAACTTCTGAGGTAGCATGGCTTCCCAAATGCATCAAAATGTAAGCTTCGCTGCGGGTTTTATAAACCCTCAAATTATAGGATTCGTCGGTTTCGTGGTAAACCAAAACATCCTGGTTTACGGTCGTCCCCAGTGTGTGGCGAAACAGCTTATACGGGCGATGAGCCTCGTCTACTTTGGTATAAAATACCGTTTGATTGTGGTTTCCCCAAGCGAGGGAATATTCGGTTTCCGGGATACTTTCTCCATAAAGTTCGCGGGTAACTAAATCGAGGAAATACAAAGTGTATAATTCAGAACCATTCGTATCCACCGAATAGGCTAATATTTTCTGATCCGGACTAATTGCAAATACCCCTAACTCGAAGTACTCTTCTCCCTCCGCGAGCAAGTTTTCATCGAGTAAAACTTCTTCTGGTGCATCCAGACTACCTTGCTTGCGACAGTGAATCGGGTATGACTTCCCTTCTTCGGTGCGAGTGTAGTAATAATAATCACCTTTGCGATAGGGAACCGATAGATCGGTTTCTTGGATGCGAGAAAGCATCTCGTTGTAGAGAGTCGCTTGCAGCGGTTCCGTATGCTGCATCATTGTTTTAGTGTAGGCGTTTTCCGCTTCCAGGTAGGCAATGACATCGGGATTAGTGCGATCGCGCAGCCAAAAATAATTATCGATGCGCGAATCACCGTGTAGCGAAAGCACCTGCGGATGCTTGTGTGCGACGGGAGGGGATACTTCAGACAAGGGAAGATGTTCTTGGTACTGCATTGCAACCGATTCCAATTGTACGAAGGTACGTGCTGCTGGTGAAACAGCGAAAGCCCATAGGGATTTCTAGATTATCGCTTCTAGTTATTTTTGCAACATTAAAACTTTAATTAAAGTCCCCGAATCCCAGCTTCTAAGCCGCGACAGACACCCGTGAGAAAATCTAAATCGAGGGTATCGATGCGATCGCTCGGCTGATGATAGTGTGGATTTCGCATAAACGCCGTATCCGTTACCATCATCGCTCGATAACCCCGATCCCAAAACGGTGCATGATCGCTGAGTCGCGTTTGACGTACTATTAAACCGCGATTTGGTACAGGTAACAACTCGCAAGGCGTACCAGATTTGCGGATCTTCCCCCGCAATCGAATTAAGTCGCCAATCGTCGCTAAATTGCCAACTAAAGCGATAAAATTACCCGTATTTGGGTAAAAGCGTTCTAAAGGCGCGGGGTAGCGTTGCGAACCGGGGGTAGAATCGCAATAACCCAGCATTTCTAATGACAGCATTAACCGCAGCGATTGTCCTTGTTGCTTTAAATCTTCCGCATATTTAGTACTTCCTAATAAACCGTACTCTTCCATATCAAACGCCACGATTCGCACTGGGTATTTTCCCGGTTGTGCGGCAAATGCTCGTGCTAATTCTAACAATACGGCGACACCTGTAGCGTTGTCATCCGCACCGGGAGTTCCGGGTACGGCGTCGTAATGTGCGCCAATTAAAATCGGTGCAGATCCTCCCTTACCTACGGAGGATAAATTGAGGATGAGATTATAATGGGTTTTGCCGCCTACGGTAAACGAGTGCGTTTCTACTGTTCCCCATTGTTCCATCTGTTCGCGGATGTATTGCTGGACGAAAAAATGTCCAGAGGGGGCGAAGTAGGGGTCGCGATCGCGTACTATTTGACTCAGATGATTTTGCAAGCGTTGTTTGAGATCGACCATTTGGTTAATCAACCGCACCTCGATACTGCATAATTGTTACCGAAATCAAGGGCAAAAGTTTAGCACCGAATTGAGTAATGCCAAACTTCCATTTCAGCGATGGCGGTAAATCTTTCCAAGCAATTGGCACAAACCCCAAACGGGTATAAAATTGCACTAATTTTTCACCCAAACATTCTAAATAAAGCGCTTGGGTTGCTTGCTGGATTAAATGCTGGGTTAAATAACTTCCAATACCGCGATCGCGCCAATTTTTTGCTACTACTAAACTCCCCAATTCTTGCGCCCCACGAAACCCACGCAACTGTCCGCAAGCGACTATTTTTCCCTCGCATTCAATTAGCCAAAATTGCTGCCAACGTAACTGGGTCGGGTCAAGTTTGGCACTCAGTACCAAGAACCGAATTGTCCAAATATCTTCTTTTGTCGCCCGACGCAGTATGCATTCTGGTGGTAGGGAATTGTTCATTGGCAGGATGTAGGGACAGGATTAGCGATTTTGGTGCGTTACACTTCCAGGACTTACGCAAAATTTTTAAACGTAGGGTGCGTTAGCTTTCTTCGTAACGCACCATCATATGATGGCAGGCTTATTACGCTTAATCAGCAGCCGGGACACGGCACGATCAAAGTTATCTGTGTCGGAGATATCTCTGATGCGTCCCTACGCAACGACAGAGCCGGGACACGGCACGATCAAAGTTATCTGTGTCGGAGATATCTCTGATGCGTCCCTA
>DNGJ01000094.1 GCA_003486305.1 Cyanobacteria bacterium UBA11371 | reverse complement strand
TGCGTAAAAATATTTCAGGTTTACCGACAAGATAACAGCGCAAATGCTCTCTTCCCCTACGGCTAATGGCTAATGGCTAATGGCTAATGGCTAATGGCTAATGGCTAATGGCGTGTAAGGGCGTTCGCGCAGCGTGCCCTTGGCATTAGCATTTGCGATGAAATATTTCAGATTTACCGACAACATAACAGCGCAAATGCGATAGCCCCTACTAAAAAAATCTGAGATTAGCAATTAGCCATTAGCAATTAACAATTAGCAATTAACAATTAGCAATTAACAACATTAACGATTGGGCGAGTTTTGAATTTTGGTTTCTGATTAAAACAAGTTTGAGGAGTCGTATAACTATGCCAACAATGACAGCGATGGAACTCCGCAGCCCCCGCACTCAAGATGAAGTGCAGGCAATTATTCGCGCAGTTTACAAGCAAGTTTTAGGCAATCCCCACATCATGGAAAGCGAACGCCTAGTAACCGCAGAATCGCAATTGGCAGATGGTAGCATCTCGGTGCGGGAGTTTGTCCGGGCGGTGGGTAAGTCGGAATTCTATCGTTCTCGCTACTTTGAAAAGTGCGCTCCCTACCGTTTTGTAGAATTAAACTTTAAGCATTTTCTCGGACGCCCGCCCCAGTCTCAGGCGGAAATTTCCCAGCACATCGTTCGTTGTGTAGCCGAGGGATACGATGCCGAGATCGATTCCTACATCGATAGCGAAGAGTATCAGTCGGCTTTTGGCGAAAATATTGTGCCTTACAATCGCGGCGCAAAAACTGAGGCGGGACAGAGCCAGGTTACCTATAATCGCACGTTTGCGCTCGATCGGGGTCCGGCTCAAATTGATAGCGCTATTAAAGCATCTCAACTGGTTTATGCAGTTGCGACCAACAGTCCGAATAAAGTAAAACCAGCGGATGTAAATCTGGGTGGTTCTGGTGAAGCGAACAAAAAGCGGTTCAAAATTGTGGTGCAAGGTTGCAAATTTGACAGCCCCCGCCGCTCCAGCACGACGGAATATATTGTTCCCGGCGATCGCATGACTCCTCAGATTCAGCGGATTAACCGCACCGGCGGTAAGATAGTCAGCATCACTGAGATTGCCTAGTCGTCATAGAACATACTCAATAGCAGAGGTTTGGCCTCTGCTATTGTGGCGAGGAAAGGGAATTTTTTGAGAGCGATCGCATAAGAATCCTAAAAAACTGCTTTCCAAGCTAATTGTTTTGGCTCGGATGTCAATTCGGAAACATCGTGCAATTTCTAATTGATTCGCTCAATAGCAATCGACTGCAACGATCTGGCTCTTGGCTCAGTTATTGTAGGAAAATGTTGATTAATAAAACCAATGGATATTACTGAGTTTGTCGAGCGTTCAATTGGGCATTGGCGATCGCAGCGTAGCGCCCATCATTTGGCTTTCAGCCACTTTGAAGCCGTGCAATCGGAGATCGATATCATTGCCCTATCGCCAGAAGATCCGGCAGTGCTAGACCTTTGTAAGTTGTATAATATCGACCCCAGCCAGATAGTATCTCCCTTTCGGATGACTTGGGAAGGGCAATCGGATTGGGATGACAATGCAGAAATAAAAGGTACTAGCGTCTTGATACCCGTTCCCGATCCAAATGTCCCCAAACGCGGTAAATTACTTCGCGATCAAGGATACGCTGAAACCATAGCGGCGGCGGGTGATTATCACTTTACCGAGGACGGAACCTTTGTGCTGCTGACAAGTTACGATCGCGCCGCAGCTGAGGAAAAAATCTGGTTTGCCAATCCAAAATTACGCTTTCGGGTATCCCTAATTAAAACCAGCGCCGGAAGTGGAGTGGTGACTGCATCTTTCTCATCCGAAATTCGTTCTTCCTCTTAATTTATGACTTCAGTCAAAACAAACGATTTAGTCACGCTGGCGCAGTGGATGGCAGGGGATTTCAGCAATTACAAACAATCCTTTGAAAAGCCTCAACAATTCGCCCATATTCACGTCTTTTTTCGTCCGCTACCCTTTGATTTTTTTAATGCAATTGGTTTTTACTCGGAACAAGTTTACGACCACGATTTGTGGACTCCCTATCGTCAGGGTGTCCATCGATTAGTTGACCAAGGTGACCAAATTTATATCGAAAATTATGGCTTGCAAGATCCGATGCTGTATGCAGGAGCGGCTAGAGAATTAAGCATTCTCAGAACTATTACACCCGACTGCATCGAACGACGACATAACTGCTCGATGATTTTCAAACGCGAGGGCGAAATGTTTCGCGGCAGTGTGGAACCGGGTAACAAGTGTCTGATCGAACGCAATGGCTGTTTGACTTATTTAATCAGCGATGTAGAGATTACCGAAACAACCTGGCTGAGTTTAGATCGAGGCATGCATATGGAAAACCATCAACAAGTCTGGGGATCTACCTTTGGACCGTTGCGGTTTGAAAAGAGTGCAAGTTTTGCTCACGAACTCCCTCTAGATCGACTTTGAGGGGGTAGTTTTATGAACGCATTACAGGAGCGAACAGAAGTTCGTGTAAAAGCGGCTATGCTACCACCTCAAGCTCAAAAAAAGATGCAATGCTGGATTCGCAGCCGACATTTGATTTGTGCGGGCAATTTTTTTATTTATGAAACGGTAGACTATAGCGCGCTGGAACGATTTTCTGACTGCATTGCTGCTTTAGGAGGAGCATTGTTATCCGTCGAACCCGTTGGCAAAATTTGGATGGGAGATCATCGTCAGGTGGTTCTTTATCGAGCCAAGGCAAGTTTACATACGCCCCATCATGCTTTAAAGCAATACTGGATTAAATACGGTGGTTTTCGCACCAGATTTGACGAACGGGTTTAGCTGTTGTAAGTTGGGTGGAACAAAATGGGATCTCTAACCAATCCACCCACAAAATGGAAAAAAGTCAATACCTGAGACAATAATCTTATTAATAATTGACGATTTTCAATAAAACTTGATTGAAAACAACAAATTTTTCAACCTTTGACATAAAAATTTTGGCGAGGGATGAATGGCAGATCAATTTTGGCGGAAAGAAAGCGCCAAAATTGACAAATACTAATAGCGCGATGTACGATTAAATCCTGCCCGACTAGCTGAAAACAAAGAGGGGAGAGTCTCAGCAAACCTCAATCGCTGGAAGATGGAAAATTCCCAGTGTTTCAAGTGGAGGCGGATGTCAATCTGTGAATGCGTTGGGAGATGAATTGAATGCCGAAAAAAACTCAAAGTTCTAAACCAGCACGCGCTAAAGCTGCGTCGCGTGCTAAGACTGAAACAACCGCTAAAAAATCAGCTCCCACGCCGGAAATACAGCCAGATGCTAGTGAAGCGATCGCAGCAACTGCTACTCTAGAACCACCATCTGAGGCTACAGCCCCAGAAGCACAAAGTGTATCCCTGGATCGGCTGCAAGCTATACAGCAAGAGTTAGCAGAAAAATCGGCGGCGATCGATAAATTGCAACAGCAGATAGCTGAGGCGGCGACTCAAACAGAAAGCAGTGGTAATCTGCAACAACAAGCAGCAGCACAAAACGAAACCATTGCCGATTTAAATCAACAAATTGCGATCTTACAAACACAGTTGCAACAGCAAATAGCTGAGGCGGCGGCTCAACAGGAAAGCAATAGCAATCTGCAACAACAAGCGGCAGCACAAAACGCAACCATTGCGGATTTGAACCAACAAATTGCAACGTTACAAGAGCGGTTAGAGCAACAAGTAGCTGCCCAGCAAGAAAGCAATAGCAATTTCCAACAGCAAGCAGCGGCACAAAGCGAAACCATCGCGGATTTAAATCAACAAATTGCCGCGTTACAAAATCATCTGTCACAACAAGTAGCTGAGGCAGATGCTCAAAAAGAAAGCTATGCTACTTTGCAACAAGAATCGGCGGCT
>DNGJ01000186.1 GCA_003486305.1 Cyanobacteria bacterium UBA11371 | reverse complement strand
AATCGGGAAGGTTTTGAGAAAAAATCGGGAAGAATTCGGGAAGATTGGTAATTGGTAATGGGTAATTGGTAATTGGTAATTGGATTTATTGGCAGTAGGGGCGGGTATAAGCTGAGTAGGGGCTACTTTAACCAGATATCTCGCAAAACCACGAGATATCTGGTTAAAGTAGCCCCTACACCAACCACGAGATATTTCATTAAAGTAGCCCTTACTCTTGACAATTACCCATTACCCATTACCCATTACCAGTTTCCCTAAGATAATTGTTTCAAGCGGTATCCCAACCCGTGAACGGTTTCGATAAAATCATCGGGGGCGGCTACGGATCTAAGTTTCTGGCGTAGGCTTTTAATATGCGCCTTGACGGTTTCCTCTTCAGGGGAATTTTCACCAGACCAGAGGCTATCGATAATAACCGAACGGCTTAATACGCGGCGACCATTGCGGAGTAACAGTTCTAATACGCTGTATTCTTTGGGGGTTAAGTGCAGGGATTGACCTTTATATGCGACTTCGTAGGTACTCGGATCGCAGCGCAAGTCTCCCCAAGATAGAGTAGGCGTTGATAGGATACTTCCCCGGCGCAGCAAGGCGCGGATACGAGCAAATAACTCTGGTAGGTTAAACGGCTTAACTACATAATCATCCGCTCCGGCGTCTAACCCATCGACTTTATCCGCGCTGGTGTCGCGAGCGGTTAGCATCATAATTGGTAAATGATAGCCGCGATCGCGCAGTCGCCTGCAAAGACTAATCCCGTCGAGTTTGGGTAGGGAGACATCGAGCAAAATCGCGTCGTATGCGATCGCCTGCACTTGACCCCATGCGGCTTCCCCATCCTTGACCAGATCCACCACATACAGCTGGTCGCTCAAAGCTTCAGCCAGCGCCTCCGCCAAACGTACATCATCCTCAACTAGCAAAATCCGCATATTAGGCAGTGCAATCTTAAACTTGTCATCCGTCTTAGGGATTAATTTCTGGCTTATGATTAAATTTTATAGCTTCTAAGCAGTTCTGGGTATGAAATGGCACCTCGAAAAAAAAATTATTGCTGGCGCGTTTGGGTTGGCGATGCTTATTCTCGGCGCAGTGAATATAAATTCTTATCAAAATACCACCCAACTGTTTGAAAGACAAAAACGAGTAGAGCAAACCTACGAAGTTCTGCAAAAAATTAAAGATGTGCTGACGACGCTGCGGGATGCCGAAAGAGCGCGACGTGGCTATATTATAACGGGAAAAGAGGTTTATCTGGGAACCTACAACAAGGCTATTCAAGAAATTCACACCAAATTCAACTTAGTTCAACGATCTACCGCTGATAATCCCAATCACCAATATAAACTCGACCTGATCAAACCTTTAATCGATGAAAGAGTGGCTTTGATTCAAAAATCTATTGAGTTATATAAGCAAAATCCCTCAGACAGGGAAACTCAAATCGAACTGACAGATGAAGGAATCGCGATCCACAATACAATCTCGCAAGTTATTTCCGAAATGGAAGCTGAGGAGAAATTATTATTGCAGCGTCGCGCCGCCGATTCTGAAGCAAGTTTCCGCGACGCAGTGCTGATGCAAATAGCTGGTTTCGCGATTAGCTTCGGCTTACTGCTTACAATTTACTTGCTTTTGCTCGGACAAATTAAGAAACGCCAGCTGAGCGAAGAAAAGTTCCGTCAAATGGCGGAAAATATCCACGAAGTTTTTTGGATGAGCGATGCTAATCTTAGCCATTTATTATATGTGAATCCTGCTTATGAAAAAATTTGGGGACGTGACTGCGAGAGCTTGTACGCAAATCCGAAGTCTTTTCTAGATAACGTTCATCCGGAAGACAAAGCGCGGGTTATGGAAAATATTGCTCATAATGCTACCAAAGAATATGAGATAGAATACCGAATTGTGCGACCCGATGGAGCGATTCGTTGGATATGCGATCGCTGCTTCCCCATCCAAAATTCAGCGGGCGAAGTTTACCGCCGTACC
Source organism: Cyanobacteria bacterium UBA11371 (assembly GCA_003486305.1). Lineage (GTDB taxonomy): Bacteria > Cyanobacteriota > Cyanobacteriia > Cyanobacteriales > Aerosakkonemataceae > Microseira. The sequence goes on along the minus strand of DNGJ01000186.1, from coordinate 1,125 downwards.
GGAGTATCACAAGACATCACCGAACGCAAGCGTGCAGAACAAATTCGCCGCAACTTGGAAAAAGAAAGAGAACTCGGCGAACTCAAACTCCGCTTTTTCTCAATGGCTTCCCACGAATTTCGCACACCTCTAAGTACGATTTTAATATCCGCGCAATTACTAGAAAATAGCACGCCAAATTGGACGCCACAGAAAAAGCTTAAAAATCTCCACCGGATTCAATCGGCTGCTAAAACAATGACGCAGTTGTTAAGTGATATTCTCACCCTAACTAGAGCCGAATCTGGAAAATTAGAGTTTAAACCAGACCATCTCGATTTGGATAGATTTTGTAGAGATTTAGTCGAAGAAGTTGAATTGAGTTGTCGCGCTCAACAAAGCATATTTTTTATCAGTCACTGTTCGGGTAAAAATGGTTACCTAGATGAAAAGCTACTGCGGTCAATTCTCACCAACTTGCTTTCAAATGCCGTTAAATACTCCCGCGAAGATAGCCATATTTATTTTTCCCTCGATTGCGAATCGGACAAGGTAATTTTTGAGATCGAAGATCGAGGAATTGGGATTTCAAGCGAAGACCAACAAAACTTATTTGAATCCTTCCACCGGGGTCAGAACGTCGGCGATGTTCCGGGGACGGGATTGGGTTTAGCAGTTGTCAAAAAGTGCGTAGATTTACACGGCGGTAGCATTACCGTAGAAAGTAAAGTCGGGGTTGGCACTACTTTTACAGTTAGTTTACCTTTGAAACATTGTCCCGTGCTAACAAGTGTCATTTAAAAACATCAAAACCTCCCCTTGTGATATGATTTCCGGTGGCATCTTTAGGGTCAGCTAAGGAAGGGTTTATCGAGATATATAGCGGTTACAAAGATTGATTGGTAAAACCCGCCCCTAAAACATCAAAAATGATACACACCATTTGCTACCGGACGTGATATAAAAACATCAAAAGCCCCCCTTCGCAAGGGGGGTTGGGGGGATCGATTTTATAACTACTAACTTGCGCTTTTAAAGGAAAGATTGCAAGCGTACAATAAGATCCGCTGTTTGCATCACGCCTTCAATCCTATCCACGGCTTGACCGTTTTTAAACAGTACTAGCGTTGGCAAAGCATAAATGCG
>DNGJ01000276.1 GCA_003486305.1 Cyanobacteria bacterium UBA11371 | reverse complement strand
TCATAAGTAGTTGTTGAACGCTGTGTTAAAGGTAATTCAACCGCAGCGCGACGACCATTCTTATCATATTCATAAGAAGTACGGCGATTATCAGCATCCTCACCCCAAATTAAACGACCCGCTTCATCGTAACCATACTCAGTTCTAATTTCAACCGGAACAGAATCAGAAGCATTGACAACTTGTACAACATCTGTTAACCGATTCAACGCATCGTATTCGTACCGAGTCACCTTTCCAGAAGAGTCAATTGAAGCAACTCGTCGCCCCAATTTATCGTACTCGGTTTGAGTCGTAGGATTATCTGCAAGATTGTTAGGAGTAGCATCAGGATAAATAGTCTTAATCAATCGACCAACAGCATCGTATTCGTAGCGCGTTACCCTTTCTTTTTGGTCAATATCAGCAACTTTTCGCCCCGATGAATCATATTCGCTTCTCGTTATTGGATTATCTAAAAGCGTATTAGGCGTATTGTCAGGATAAATTGTTTCTATTAATTCACCGCGTGAATTGTAGCGATACTCAGCCCGATTTCCTCGTTCATCAATTTCGGCTTTGACTTCCCCAGATTTATAATACTCAGTTATCGTTCTGGGATTAGATTATTACTTAGGATATTGTCTTGTAAAAAACTCGCTCATAATGATACAATTGCCACAAGCATGTTGTGCTTACTCTAAACCTTCTGTCGCACCGTAAGCTAACAATAATTCAACCATTTTTTTATTCTTTTGTATAACAGCTCTGTGTAGTGAGCTAAATCCCTGAGCATCTCGGACATTAATATCAGCACCATAGGCAACAACAATTCTGACAATCTCGTCGCCACCTGATTGCTGAAAAGCAAGACAGAGTGGTGTATAACCTAATTTATCTGTTAAATTGACTTCCGCACCACGAGATAAAAGAAGCTCCATTATCTGTGGGCGATTACGCTGTGCGGCTGCGAATAAAGCACTGCGCCCTTCTGTATCTAGAGCATTGATATTAGCACCGCACTCTAGCAAGAGTTCTACAGTATTTAAATGCCCAAACTGAGTTGCCAGATGTAGAGGAGTTTTACCATATTGGCCCTCAGCATTAACATCTGCACCACGAGCTATCAGAAATTCACAAATGTCACGGCAACCTATAGCCGACGCTCGATGTAGCGGGCAAACATTTTTAGATTCCATCCTTTCATTAACTCTTGCTCCACAATTTACCAGAAGTGTAACAAGATTTTTGTTTTTGTTGCTGATAGCTGTTATCAACCATGACTCTCCTTTTGTTAATCCCTTTGTTAGCTTGGAATTTACATCTATCCCCTGTTCGAGATAGTGTCTGACTAATTCAATTTCTCCAAGCATAACAGCGATGTCTGGCTCCATGATGGCATCATAGTCCAAAAAAATTTGAGCAATATCTCGATGCTGACCTGAAGCTGCCATGTATAAGGGGGTACAACCATCTTCTGCACTGGCATTAATCTGTGCCCCATGAGCAATCAAGAGTTCGACTACATCTTTATGCCCCTCTTTTGATGCAATATGCAAGGGAGTATAGCCCCGATCATCTGCAACATGGACGCTTGCACCACTGGCAATCAGGAGTTCGGCAATATCGCCAGATCCGTAATAAGCAGCCCAGAGTAGAGCAGAACTGGCTTTTCCTTTGGAGTAAAACATAATTCACTCTAAGTCTTCTCGCGCACCATGAGCTAAGAGCAACTCAACAATATTTTTGTTATTCCGTGCAACGGCTAGATGCAACGGACTAGATCTAACTCCTTGAGGGAATCGCACATTAACATCAGCACCATAGGCAACAAGAAGCCTAATAATTTCATCAGCACCTTCTCTTTGAAAAGCAAATAGGAGTGGTGTAAAACCCAATTCATCCATTAAATTGACTTCTGCACCGCGAGACAAAAGAGACTCCACTATCTGTTGCCGATGAAGGCGTGCTGCTTCAAATAAGGCACTGCGTCTTGCTTGGTTCAAAGCATTTATATTAGCACCGCAATCTAACAGAAACTCTACAATATCATTGTGTTTGAGTTTAGCTGCCAAATGCAGAGGAGTATCGCCAAGTTTATCCTTTATATTGACATCTGCACCATGAGCTATCAAAAGTTCACAGATATCTCGACAAGCTCTACCTCTAATACCTATAGTTGCCTGGTGCAGAGGGGAAAAATTAAAAGCTCCTGTCCGATCGTTAACTCTTGCACCATAATTTAGGAGCAGTTCAATCAGATTTCTGTTTTTGTAACCGATAGCTGTAATTAACCATGAGTCTCCTTTTGTCAATCCTTTTGTTAGTTTGGAATTGGCATCTATCCCTTTTTCCAGATAGTGCTTGACTAATTCAATATCTCCAAGCATGACGGCAATGTCTGGCTCCATGTTGGCATCATAGTCTAACAGAAGTCGAGCAACATCCTTATGCTGACTCCATGCTGCTAAATATAGAGGAGTGCAGTCATCTTCTGCTCTGGCATCGCATGGCGCTCCATTGACAATCAGGAATTCAACTACATCCCTATGTCCCTCAATAGATGCCATATGTAAGGGAGTATAACCTTTATCATCTACAACATGGACACTTGCACCACTAGCAATCAGCAATTCTACGATATCTTTGCATCCATTACGAGCAGCAGTCATTAGAGCCGATTTTTTTTCTACGTTAGAGTAAAACATATTATTTGAGTAGCATAGCTACCGCGCTCACAATCAATCCTGTCATATTTCTTCTTAGTTTTGCTCAAATGTTTCGATGTTACTAAACTGCAAATGGTTTAATTATAAGATATTTAGGTTAAATTTATTCGACCAAGACCAGTGTCAGGATAGGCAGTTTCAATTACGTGATTTCTAGCTTCCCCATAAATTGTAATAGTTATACCTGTGAATGGGGTAGTTACTGATGCGTTCCAGAATCCAGTGGCACGACATCCAGATTTCACATATGCCTCACCGATGAGATTTAAGACTTCTCTGTCGCTGAGGTCTATAGGGAAAAAATCTGATTCTCTCTCTAAATTTGTTCCCGGAATTCCAAATCTTGCTCTGAAAGGCTCGTATTCTGCCTCATCAGGCGGGTTTGTAACCCAGTAATAGTCTCCGTTGTTTCGGTCTTCTATAGCGCGTGCTGTAGAGTGAAATCCAGTTATTCTAGCACCTCTAATTTGAGGGAAAAAGATGTGATCTTCATCTATTCTATATCTACAAATCCTCTCATCTTGAGCGTCAAGAATTGTTGTTGTAATCCATCCCAAGGTAGCAAGGATTCCTAGAACTAAAAAGCTGACATTTTGTTCGCTTTGAGAACCAGCGATAAGTCCGGTAGGATCGGTCAAATTAACTGGATTGGCATTGGCATATAAATATTTATGCAGAGACACTGGGTTATAAATGTCACCTTCATATATATCCCTTCTGGTAAACCGCCCAGTATCAGTATCATAGTACCGCTGCCTCAGATAATAATCCCCTAAATTAGGATCGAACTGCTCCCCAGCAAAGCGGTAATTATTAGTAGTATCACCCGTAGACGCAATCAAATTCCCAAACGCATCATAAGTATAAGCATCAGTCACCACCCCACTAGCATTAATCAATCCTCGCGTACTACCCAAACCATCAACCAAATAAAACGAAGAATTCCCCCCTCGTTGCTGAGAAATTAAATCGTTTCCGTAGACATAACTAGCAGTCAGTACATTATTAGTCCACTCCTCTAAAACTTGAGCAATTGGGAAATTATTATCAACCAAATAATTAGTCGTCATCCCATTAATAGTAGAGCTGACTCTGATTCCATCAGTATCGTAGGTATAACCCAGGACTTCCCCAGTAGGTTTATTAACCCCAATTAAACGATTTTCTTTATCCCAAGTGTAAACTGTCTGTTGCGTACCATTCTTTTGGCTCCACAGCGTATTTCCATTGTTGTCATAGCCGTACTCAATTGTAGAAACAGTTGTTCCATTATTAGTCAATACTTCCCGATACAAACGGTCGTTGTTGTCATAAGAGTAAGTTGTAACTCCCTCAACAGAATCCGTGCGGGTTAAACGATTTCCGACGTTATCGTAGGTGTACTCAATAGTACGATTGCCTGCAACTGAATCGGTAATCGTTTCTTTTGTTAAGCGATACAAATCATCATACTCATACTGAACACTCCGTCCATTTTGTTCAGTAACAACCTTGCGATTCCCCACTGCATCAACTGTGTAATCAAAACTAGAAAGCGTTACTCCTTGCTTACTATATTTGACCAATTTCAGCCGATTTTGTTCGTCATACTCTCTTGTTTCAGTCACTCCATTAGGCAATTCAGTTCGCTCAAGATTACCCACAGAATCGTAGAAATAAGTCGTTTTCCCTTGAGGACTAATCACCGTTTTTAAACGATTTTGTTCGTCATAAGCATACGTCGTGCTACTACTTGACGTTCTCACTTCAGTGCGATTTCCTGCCGCATCATACTTATATTCAATTGTCTTTCCATTAGACGTATATGGCCCATTTGGGTCAGTACGAGAAATTAATCTTTCTCGCTCATCATAATCGTAAGTAGTAGTTCCCCTTCGACTATCACTGACCGTTTTTAGTTTTCCACTTAGCGTGTAAGTAAAGCGAATATCAGTACCATCGCTAAAACGTTTGTGCAACAAGCGGTTGTTTTCATCGTATTCATCAAAAGAAATCGTTTCGCGATTAAAATCAGTAACACTCTTGAGATTGCCAACTGCATCGTAAGTTGAATCTGACCGTTGTTGTAAAGGCAGTACTGTAGCCTGACGTTGCCCATTCTTGTCATACTCGTATTTAGTAATATGATGGTTGGCATCTTCAACTTCAATTAATTGACCTGCTTCATCGTAGCGGTAAATTGTTTTCAATTCTTGCGGTGTACCGCTGGACTGATTGAGGTATTGAATTACGCCTTTTAACTGACCAATATCATCATATTCATAGCGAGTAACCTTTCCGGCTTGGTCAATAGAAGTTTTCGTTCGTCCAAATTTGTCATACTCGGTACGACTTGTGGGATTATCTTCAAGATTGTTGGGCGTGCTATCGGGATAGATAGTTTGAATTAATCGACTATTTGCATCGTACTTATAATGAGTTGTCCTTCCTTTTTGGTCAGTTGTGGAAATCCGCCTTCCTGCACCATCATACTCAGTGTAAGTTCTGGGATTGTCATTGAGGGTATTAGGTGTATTATCGGCATAAATTGTTTCTATCCGTTGGCCTTTAGCATTATATCGATACTCAGTCCGATTTCCTCGCTCGTCAATCCGCGCTTTTATGTGACCAGATTTATAATACTCAGTCTTACTTCGAGGATTAGATGCCAAATAACCAGGAGTAGCATCCGGATAGACAACCTTACTCCAATCAATTGTAGCAACCGTTTGACCAGGAGCAACTGCTGCAATCAATCCCGACAAACTATCCGTTCCTTTAGCATAAATCCTCTCAACCAACCTACCCGCATCATCATACTTATAATGCGTCACCCGTCCATTCTGGTCAATATCAGCCCGCTTGCGACCCCCCAAATCATATAAATTGATAGTTCGGGGATTATCAGCACTATTACCAGGCGTATTATCAGCATAAACCGTTTCAATTAACTGACCCTTCTCATCATAACGAGACTCAGTTTTACGCAAAAGAGCATCAATTACAGCAATCTGATTCCCATTCGCATCGTACCGATACTCCGTAACCTGATTATCCGGATTAGTCACAAACCTAACTCGCCCAGCATCATCGTAATCCCATTTAGTCACAAGTTCTTGTAAGCCAGAAGGAGTAGTCACCCGTTGAGTTTGAGTCAAGCGATTTCCATTCCCATCGTAAGTGTAAGTAATGCTATTACCATTAGCATCCTTCACCTCTGTGACATTACCAAATTGGTCATACTTAAACTCAGTTACCTGATTATTAGCATCGGTCAAACTTAAAAGATTACCCCGCAAGTCATAACCATACTTGGTAACATTTCCCGCTGCGTCTTTCGTAGACAATAAATTGCCTCTGGGAGAATAAGTATTCGTAGTAGTATTCCCCAAGGAATCTGTTGAAGATAAAAGTCGCCCATTAGCCCCATAAGTATACCGGGTCACATGACCCAATGGGTCTTTTTCAGTTAACTTATTCCCAGCATCATCGTAGGTATACTCAGTCGTCCATCCATTCACACCACTTTCAGGCGTAACAATCGTTTCAGACAAAATATTATTATTCTCATCATAAGTCCGCCTAGTCACCTTACCCAATGGGTCAACTTCTTGAAGGATATTCCCCCGCGCATCGTAAACATAAGTAGTCGCCTTCCCAAAAACATCCTTCACAGTTTGAACCGAATTACTGGGGTCATAAATCAATTCAACCGCATCGCCATTTACATCTAGCATCTTCTTGAGACGACCAGAAGCATCATATTCAGTCTTAACTCCCTCCCGTCCTAACGGGTCAATTACCGAGGTCAAGAAATGCGCTTTACTCGGTTCTTCGTACTCAAAGCGAGTCGTATTCTCTTCTCGGTCAGTAACACCAACTAAATCCCCATTCGCATCATATTGGTAGCGAATCAGTTCACCAGTCGGGTCTAGTACAGAAACAATCCGACCCTGTGCATCGCGTTCAAAAGTAACCTGTTTCCCACTATCGCTAAAAATCCCAGAATCAGAATAAGTCAACTTATTCCCATTCGTATCAGTCGCCGTCAACAAATCCCCCGTAGTGCCATCAATCTCATACACAATCCCACCTTGAGTCGTCAGCTGATACTTACCTCCAAAGAAAGCATCTGCCGGATTATAAGGTCTATTAGCTTGATGGAATTGATTAGTAGATGGATTCCGCATCAGCGTCACTGTAGGTACGCTTAACTTACTCGTCACCCCTTTATCGGGAACAAATTCCGCTACGTAGAGATAATTAGCAAAAACACCCAAATTAACACCATCAACATTAGTCATCGGTTTGGGTCTAAATGTAAACCCTTCCCGCTTCCCTCCAGGTTGCGTTATATAGACTCTCGTACCATTTTCAAATCCAACTGTAGGGATTCCCAATTCTTGAAAAGTTGTATCGGGTTTTAAAGAAGTCCGTAAATCTGTATCCCGGAATTCCAAACGCCATCCATAACCAAAATCATCCTTAGTATTAGTCGTTAGCGTATCGTAAGTCCTGGTAACGCTAATGGGAATTCCTGCGACTGGAATCTCTAAATCTGTAAACGACAATCTAAAATTACCTAACTTTAATTCCCCTGCTACATTAACAGTTTGTTCGACAGCCGAAACATTTCCACCATTATCGTGCGCCTCAAACCTCAATATATAAGTGTCGTTCTCTAAGGTAGAGGGGTCAAATGTAGCGATCGCTCCATTAATTACTGGTGTATTAGACCGGAATATTTCTCTGAATTCTCCACCCGCAACCGGCGCTACACTTAACGTGTAATAAAGCAGGTTGGTATCGTTAACCGTCCCCGTTATAGCAATCGGCGATGTTATTGTCGCCCCATCTTCTAACGAGGAAATATCTATAGTTGGTCCCACGTTATCGCTACCATCAATAACACGGAGAGTATTACGGGTGGTGCTAGTATTACCAGAGACATCGGTAGCGGTGGCGATCGCCTCCACATCCCCCACCCCATTCATCGGTACAGTCGCCCGCCCCTGACCATCAAGCGCCACCCGCGTCCCATTCACCAACAGCTCTACCGACTCTACCCGCACATCATCAGCAGCAGTAACAACAAACGTCACCTCATCCCCACGATTCACATCCCCTGCCCGCGACGACCACAAATGCACGCGGGGAGGAGTATTATCCGCCACCACATTCAAATCCCATGCTTGTGTATCAGTCGCACCAAAAGTATCTTTTACAACCACCTCAATCTCATAACTACCAGGATTAGCATCCGACCAACGAATGCGCCCATTGGGATCGATCGTCATGCCTTCAGGAGCAGAAAGTAGCGAATATGTCAAGTTATCGGTATCGGTGGCGCGCACATCGTAACGATATGTTTCACCGACAGCGATCGCTCCTGGAGGATTAGAAGTAATAACAGGTGCATCCGACGCCGCCACAGTCACCCAAAACTGCTGCGCCCCTCCCTTTCCGCTAGCATCAGTCGCACCCACCACAACTTCAAACTCACCTACACTCGCGGGAGTCCATTCCAACACCCCAGTGGTGGAATTAATCGTCATGCCAGGGGGAAACTTAATCAAACCATACTGCAAATTCTCCCCTTCTGGGTCATTAGCAGTAACGTTGTAGCGATACAATTGATTGGTTGTAGCGGCATATACGGGAGTGGAAGTAATAGCTGGTGGTAAGTTAGCAGCTGTACTAGAAACAACAACTGTATATTTTTGAGAAACCTTTCCCCCAAAACTATCCTCAACTAAAACTTCTACATCTTTTGAACCCAATTGTGCAGCAGCAGGCGTCCATTCAATTAACCCAGTCTCTCGATTAATCGTCATTCCTTGCGGAGGATTGACAAGCGAGTAATTAAGTGCATCATTTTCTAAATCCGATGCTAGAACAGCGTACTTATAAACCTTATTAACCGCCGCAACTGTGGGAGGAGAACTGATAATTGTTGGTGGAACGTTAACAGAGCGTACCCTGAGATTAAAAGCCTGCACATGCTCTGCCCCAAAACTATCCATCACCCGGACAATTACCGAGTGGTTCCCCACTTGCGTAGGCAAAGGCATCCATCGAATCGTCCCGCGTTCCGAATCAATTAACATCCCTTTTGGAGCCTTCTCCAAACTCCAAAACAGAGTATCGCCATCGGAGTCGCTGCCAACTAAGTCATACTCATACACCCGTCCCTGCGTCGCCGCCAGAACCGGATTTGAATCAATACTCGGAGAGGAATTACTCGGCATCGACACCACATTGACAGTAAATTCCTGCACATCAACACCCCCCCGACCATCAGAGGCGCGAATCTTCACATTGTTAGACCCAAACTGCGACCCAGAAGGTTGCCAGAACACCCGCCCTCTGTCATCGATAGTCATGCCAGCAGGCGCCGTTTCCAGAGCGATCGTCAAGGGGTCGTTATTGGGGTCAAAAGCTTTGACCGCATACGAGTAGAGTTGCCCCAAACCAATGCGATTGCGAGGAGAAGAAGTAATAACCGGGGCATCGTTAGGGACACTAGCTAGAACTTGGACATTCAAAGACTGAGAAGTTACTCCCCCTTTGCCATCGCTGGCAGCAATAGTAAACAGTTGACTGGTCTGTAGCGTTGCTGGTATCCAAGTTAAAACACCAGTCTGCGGGTGAATAGAAGCCCCTGGAACGGTTGCAATCAAACTGTAGGTAATCGAGTCATTGTCTGCATCTTGTGCCACAGCTCGATACTCGAACGGCTGACCGACAACAGCGACTGGGTTTTCTGGCAGCCCGTAACCCAGACCCGTCACGAACAAGGGCGGCGAATTAAACGGTCTGACAAAAATCTCAAACGATTGCAGGTCAACGCCGCCATAACCGTCAGAAACCCGCAAAACAACATCGTGCGCTCCTAATTGCTCAGATGTAGGCTGCCAGCCAATCAACCCAGTAGTAGAATCCACTACCATACCATCAGGGCGGACCACCAACTCGTAAGCCAGCTTGTCGCCGTTTAAGTCATTAGCGACCGGACGATAGCGGTATTTCTGACCAACCATAGCGTTCGTGAGCGGCATACTGAGGAATTTGGGTGCCACATTCTCGCTAGTTGCATTGGTATTGCCGAAGTCTAAACCTGCAACAGTCTGCCCGCCAGCAAGATTGACCGCATACGTATTGCTTGTGGGTGCAGTCCGAGTCCAACCCGGTGGCAATACCTGCGCTACCTTGTAATTTCCAGGTGCGAGGGTAAATGAGTATTTACCTTTATCATCTGTGAAAGTAAATGGTTCGTTCTCTTCGCGTTGACCGTTGTTGTTGGTATCGATGTAAACAATCGAATTAGCCAGCCCTTTTCCTTTAGAACCGACGCGCACCTCAACATTATCCAAGCCCCAAGACTCGTTGTTGATATCGGTGATGCCTCCGTTACCAGCTGCTCCCAGGAAATTCAGCACCACAGAAGGGTCATTATGGTTAAAGGTATAACTTAACTTGTAAGTCGAGTCCCCGTAGAAACCGTACCCCAGCGTATTGATTTCATCTGCCCCCGTGCGAGGAGGATGGTTGCCTCCTGGATAAGAATCGGGATAGCTTTGACCAACAGACCAACTCCAGTAGTAACCATCTACATTTAAAAACGTGCTGCGTAACAGCGTCGGACCCCCTGCCACGGAAAGCTCCCACAAAGCCGGACCACCCAACCAGTTGGCGTTACCGTCCCAAGACTGGATGATGTGCAAATCGAACGACACCGTTACCGTGTCGTGGTCAGGTAAATTGGTCAGCGAGAGGCTGGTTTTTCCTCTGGGATTATTCTGGCTGATACTGCTGTACTGTCCTAGAAAACGTCGGGAACCTCTTGGCGTTACGTCTGTAATCGGATTTGACCACTCGCTATAGGATTGGTTAGGGTTTTCAAAATTGTTGAAGTAAACCAGCGTATCGGTAGGCTGACGGTTATCTTTATACACCTTCCCCGTTAAAAGTCCCGGCGCAACATTCGACACGAAAAGACTGAAATTCTGAATGTCAACACCGCCCCTAGTGTCCTGCGCTTTGACCGCGATGTCGTGCCTTCCCGCATTTCCAGCAGTAAGGTTATTCCAGGTGATAATTCCCGTATGCGAATCAATCCTCATGCCAGTAGGAGGATTCACCAACTCATACTTCACAATGTCGGCGTCGGGGTCAAGTGCTTTTACCTGATAGGTGTAATTCGTGTTTAAATAGGCGGTTGTTTCTGGCAAGCTGGTGATAATAGGTGCGCGATTTCCAGATTCTATCTGCGTCAAAACCTGAAAATTCTGCTCGGCAATACCCCCAACACCATCATTCACCAACAACTTCACATTGTGCATTCCCACCTGAAAAGCACTAGGAGTCCAACTCACCACCCCCGTGGAGGCATTAACCGTCATCCCAGTAGGCGCATTAACCAAAGAAAATGTCAAATTATCGCTATCTGCATCACTCGCCACAGCTTGATATAAATAACCCTCATTCACCCTCGCATCCACCACCGGAATCGAACTAAAAACAGGCGGACGATTCGGCGGCGGCACAATTGTCGATAAACTATATTGTTGAAAAGCCTCCCCACCCTGACTATCAGAAACCTTCACCCTCACCGCATGATTTCCCACCTGAGACGCCAACGGAGTCCAAGTAATCTTCCCCGTCACCTCATCAATAACCAAACCCTGCGGTGCCGATAGCAAAGAATAAGTCAATCTATCATTATCCTTATCAATAGCATCCACATCGTAAACGTAAGCTCTACCAATTACAGCCTCCTCATCCGGAGTACTTGTAAATACTGGATCTGAATTTAACTCGCTCTTAACAACAATCTCGTAATTAAATTGAACCTGATTGGGATTATAAAACTCTATCGTTCGCTCGCCACTCATCTCACCCGGACTCAAAATTCCATCATCGACAAGTGAAGTGAAGTTAAAATAACTAATCCCATCCGCTGCCACAAAATCTGCATTCTTGACTCTCACTGACGGGTCGCTAATATTAGCAATCCCCATCAATAGCTGACCCCTAACTTTATACTGACCCGCATTTTTCATTGCCAAATCAGTCGCCAAAATCTCAGCATCTGCATTAAAAGACGTGCGTCCATATTCTGCTAAAATCGAAGCAGATACATCAGACAACTTTGCCAAATCAACCGGATTTAAAGAAGTAAATTCATCACCAGAAAAACTACCAACTGGCGGCGTACTATTTGCAGAATCAACAATTTCAATATCGCGAATTCGCGCCCTTGTCAAGGAATCGCGATCGCTATTAACCAAACGTAATACTAATGTCGCCTGAGTACCAGGTTGGACTCCCGATAAATTAACGCTAACTCGATTGTTCTCAAAAGTCACCCCGGCGGAAAGTGCCGGTACCAATCCTTCGGTTAGATTAAAAAATGCATCTCGGCCTGTGGCAATTGTATGCACTAGAGATCGACCTTCTGCATCTACTAACGCTACTTCAAAAGCATCGTTAATCCCATTAAGGTCAGCATTGTCAAAATTAATATCAGCAATTGTAAAGCTTAAAACAGATGGAGTATTAGGAATAACAAAGGTTTGTTGATGGGTGATGTTAAAAGAAGTTCCTTCTTGTAAAACAATATCGACATTGCTGAGTAAAGTGCGCGTAATCCTGCTGGTGGTATTGTTGGTATTACCAGCAACATCAGTTGCCAGTACGCTAAATGAATTATCGCCTAATGCCAGCGACACATTGGGGAATTCAAACCGACCCGTTGTATCTGCTGTAAAAAGCGCCCCAGTTTGATTCAGAATGACAGAAGAGTTTGGCTCTGTTTGACCGACTAAAGTGACTATTTCCAGTGTGGTTATATTGTCACCCACTGGCTCTGTATCGTGAGACTCTGACAGCGTTAATGTACCAGAGGGTTTTGCAGTATCTAGAACGAAGGGAATTTGAGCGATTGTTGATGCGTTGGTACGGGAATTGATTGCTTGCAAGTATAAAGTATAACTGCCGTCAGGTAAGGAACCGCCATTAATCGCTGCTAGTTGGTCGCGGGTGAGGCTAAAGCTACCGTCGGGAGTTAAGGATGGTAAAAGATCAAAATTAATGCTATTTGGGTTAAAGCCAGCGCGGAAGCTGGTGGCGCGACTGGCATTGGTTACGGTGCCGCTAATCGTGGGGTCAGTTGTAATACGATCTGAAGCAGAAGACCCTGTGTCGTTTACTAAAGCTGCGCTTGGTTGTGGTGGATATTGCGAGTCGATATGGGTTAAGATTGACTGTCCAACTGATGTGGAACGCCAATCTCTGGCTGGGTTGATGTGGTCTTTAAGTAGGGCAAAGGGTCCGGTTGCTCCTTTGATCTGAAATATCAGGTCGTTGTAGTCTCTGTCAGACCAGGTGCTATCAGCTTGAATATCTTCCCAGGCAAAAGCAGTTTTATCCCCTGTGACGTCAACCATTTGCAGTCCGCTGAAGGAGTCATTGGGGTTAGGGGTGCTAAGAGAAAATAAAGGTCGATTTCCTCCTCCCCATATCCCAGGTCGGTCAAACATATCCTGCATGGTACGATTGGGGGCGAGGATGAAGCCGAATTTATCCCCTGGACGCATGGAAAAGGTTCTGATGCCTGAATATGTACCTACGTTCGAGTTACCTTCCCAAGGTACGGAACCTGTAAATTTTGCTCCCTGATTGATGTCACTGATAATGATGTGACCATTATTACTGCCAGTTAAGGCTCTTCTAGCGGCTTCTTTGGTAAAGGCATCTGAACCTGGGGTAAATTGTTCCATGCCTTCGAGGTTGAAGATGCCTAGTTCTCCTTGATAAGCACCGCCATCAAATAAATAGTCAATTTCTAGGGTTCCTGTGGCTCCTACTGTTAAGTATCCGCTATCAAATATGTTGGTTGGTTGTGTAGTGCTGGATGTGGATGAGGCTGTTAGAGTGCTACCTGTAAGGCTGTCTTGGGATGCGGCTCTTTTTTGTTGAGATGAAATGTTGGGTGTTGGGAGTTGTTGGTTATATAGTAACCCGTTGTCAAAGTTCGTTGTAGGTGAATGAGAAAAAGTTGGATAAATGGGATTATTTGATGTTGGGTTAATGTCGAGATTGTTAAGGTAGTTTGAATTGTCTAATGAGGATTTTTCTGAGCGTGAATAACCTGATGTTTTGAAGGTACGTTGCAGTTTTTTGAGGGCGGAATTGTCTTCGAGTTGGGGATTTAAGTCGGTCGAGCCTAGCCCCGGTGCAGCAAATAAGTCATAGTCAATTGATGTGCTAAAATCAGCCATTTGATTAAAATCGCTCATAATTACCTTTTTTGCACCCCGACAAGAATTGTTTTGAAATAAGGTTGGGATTGCCAGCATTAACCGCGAAGATTTGTTGCTGACAACCTCGGTAGATATTAATTTATTGAACCGATTTTTTGCTATGTTGGTTTCGTAACAGATTAAACAAGTTAATTAGTTGAAATAAATAGAATATTTACGGAAGCTGAGTTAAAGTTTATGTGAAGTTATTTTTTTAGGGAAATTAATTTCCCCTCGGGTTCTCGGAGTTTTTTCGGAGGGTGATTCAAAAATGATAATTGGAGAGGAAATAATAGGTTTTGAGGAAACAGGTAGCAGGAAGCTCCCGTTGAGTTTGAAGCTGCTATTGAAAGCTACACCGTTTTATTACTTAGAAAGTTTGGTTTCTAAGCGGTTTTTACTTAAAGTAGATGATTGTTTTATACTGAGTGTTATAAGTAATTTCTGTTAGATGCTCAAAATTTATTTGTAAAAACGGCTACTAACTACCGCAGATTGGAAGCCTTGTTAGAGAAAGGCTTATAGCAACTCTAATGAGGGGGTAGTACCCTCGCACACTGCTGTCCTTCGGTGTACCATCAACAACTGCAATCCGCTATAACTGGTAACCCACATCTAGTGGCGGGTGAGGGGACTGGTGCAAGACTTCCTCAAATACGAACAGGACGCAAGGAGGCTCTTACAAGCGTAAGCCTCCGCAACGGGAGCGCTCACGCTTACCCAAGATCTGGATAATTTGGCCTTGACAAAAAGATCGTTTGCTGAATTTAGTTGTATGAGAATGAAAATTGCGTTCTTTTTTCTCTCTTAAAACCAAGTTCTCTTTGGTGTTCTGGTATCTGTTCCCCCCATAACTGTCGCTTCAATAGTCAAACCCGATACCTTCCCTGTCCGAAAGAAACTTTAAACTCGCCGCCCAGCAAGTTGTATGCCCAAACCGCCGCATCAACCATATCTTTTAACTCGCCATCGGGAAACTGTTCGAGTTGGTTTAAAAAGTCATTGTTCCACGGAGTGCAATGGGGGGAAAGTCTGCTAGGGCGACAGAAAAGCTGGCGATGACCCCCGACTCTACTTGTCGCTGCCGTCCTTGATTACGCCTCTGACACTCGACTAGCGGGGTCGTGAAGTGCCAACCGATCCACTGCGTCGCGCCGATGGTAGCGAATTGTTGCAGCATGGTGATGGGCCAGGAACGTTTGGCATTGGTGGCATCGTAGATGACCGACTTGCCCTGAGCGATCGCTTCCCGTACCCGCTCCAACACCACGGCTTCAATCGTCTCCCAGTCGCCTTGGATCTGTTCGTCCCCATACAATTCGGCGCGGATGCCATCGGTGGACACGATGCAGCAGTTGGGGTCGCGCTGCGCCCACTCTTGCGCCAAGGTGGACTTACCAGCACCAGGGATACCGATCAAAAAGTGGCTTTCAGGAGACATCAGGCTAGGGCGGGGGTACAGTTTCTACGTTACAGGTAGGATTCCCAAGTCCCAAGCTTTTGTTGCGAACGACGAATTTCTACCTCCGGCAGCAACGTCTCACCAGTCACTACAACGCACCACGAGATACTAGGGAGACAAGGAGGACAAGGGGGATTGGCTAAAAACAACCCTTCCACTTGCACAACTGATGCCAGCGGACACGATATGACTCCTTAGAACCAATTGGGAACGAATGTCGCAGTGCAACCCAAACCAGAACTACTCTATGGGCGTTCAAGAGAGAAGCGATCGCCGCAGAAATATTAGGTTCAGACTTTTAGTATTATTTGAGCCACAACGCCTTCCTTAACAACTATTTTTTCTACTAAATCATGATAAAGCTGCCGTTTTTCCTTATCGGGCAAAGTCAACCAGTAACTGCGATTACTTAGCACTTTGTCGATGAGAGTGCTGTCTACATTGACCTTTTGTGTGTGCTGTCTGAGTAGTCGGGCAATCTGTTCCTCTATTTGGGCAATGGCAGTGTCAATCGCAGGGTTCTTTCCTAAAGCTTTTAAACCAGCAAGCTGATTTCTTAAGGATTGAACTTCTAATGGCTCTGGGTTTTCTTCAACAACTTCAGCAAGTCGAGCTATTTCATCAGACCGAGCCACTAAAGCTTCTACTACTGCTTGCTCTACCACAGAAGCCCGAATTGTTTTTTTTACCCCACAAGCTCTAAGCCGATAATTACTGCATTGATAATAAATGGGACGATTTTTGCTACCAGATTTCTGGCAATAGCAGCGGTGTCCGCACTCTGCACAAATAATCAACCCACTCAAAGGATACAGAGGAGAGTAAACCCCCCAACCTCGAAGTTTGTAATTAGACTCTAGAATTTTTTTGATTTCAAGGTGTTCCTCATCGGAAATCAATCGCTGATCGGGGTGGGCATCCCAGGTAATCAGCGGCGCTTCCGAGTTGGGAAAGTAAACCAAATGCCCGCAAAGCACTGGATTTCGCAACCACCTAGCCAGCCCTGCTCGACACCAGTAAAAGTTACTGCGTTTTGTAGAATGCGGTGTGTTGGCACGGCGTTGTAAGCCGTACTTTTGATTAAATCGCTTGATTACACCTTGCAATGACCTAAGTTCAAAAAACAAATCTATCAACTCACGCGCCATCTCAGCTTTAGACAATTCTTCACGGCTGTCGAGCAAGCAGAGAAAAGGTTTTTGATCTAACTGGTGACGCCCATCCAAAACGCGATACCCAAAGGGTGGCGATACCGCTTTACGCTGTTGCCTCACGTGTTCCCAACCATACTTTACCCGCTCCGAAAGGCGCTCAACTTCTGCTCTAGCAAGATCGCATAGTATCCTCGCGTGCAATCTGCCTCCCACGGTCGTGAAGTCGATGTTGTCGTCCAAGCCGCGCACTACAACACGTGATTCGAGGCACAGCTTGATAGCTTTTTCCAGCACTGAAGGAGAATCGGTCATCCGATCTATTCTAATAAACAGGGCTTCGTCAACCTGCTTGTTTCCAATTAAGGCCAAAACTTGATTAAGCCCGCTGCGGTGATTGTTAGAGCGGGACGCCACATCGTAGTAGATTTCTGTGGCTCCAGCCGCCTTAAGCCTTTCAATGTGCTGTTCGAGGGAACCAGCTTGAGACTTGCGGCTAATCCGAGTGTAGCCAATAATTCGCTTGATATTGTTCATTTGTTTAAGCGCCTTGCTCGCAAACAAAGTCCCTGGGGCGGGCGGGACGCCCACCCCACAAAGCAACAAAATTCTTGTGGGGTGGGCCGAAAAGCCCGCCATATATTTCAGTTTGAAGCGGCTTTTGCAAGAGGTTTATTCAAGCTTTTAAAACCTGCGTAGGCAGGTTTTGTTTGTGTAGGCGCGATTTTAATCGTCCGCATTTTTGTCCAACCGAAACCAGAAACCGGGTTTCTTCATAGAAACCCGGTTTCTTTACGCAAGTCTTGTCCGAAATCTCGCTTCTCCCCATTGTGGCAATCAATAGACCATCGCCTTAAATAAAAACGATGAACGGAGATTCTGTATTGAACCGTTTCCCTCAACTCTTTGGGGGACTATTTGCTTTATCTGCTGCTATTGTGATCGGTTCTTTTATCGGTGCTGGCGCTATTCGAGAGGTTAAAAGTGCTAACGATGTCCTCACCGTCACTGGTTCGGCTAAAAGACCTATTCGTTCTGACTATATTATCTG
>DNGJ01000460.1:21176-30422 GCA_003486305.1 Cyanobacteria bacterium UBA11371 | reverse complement strand
CCAATTAAACCAGCCAGACGCAACGGGTGAGTGCGAGCTTTTTCCCGCACCGACGCCGCGATGCGGTTAGCGGCGAACAAAGCGTCAAATCCGTTGTCGGTGACGATGATGCAGTAGTCGGCATAATTCAGGGGGGCGGCAAAACCGCCGCAAACTACGTCACCCAATACGTCGAACAAAATCACGTCGTATTCGTCGAAGGCGTTGAGTTCTTTGAGCAGCTTCACGGTTTCCCCCACCACGTAACCGCCGCACCCCGCACCCGCAGGAGGGCCACCCGCTTCCACGCAGTCCACTCCGGCGTAGCCAGTGTAAATCACATCTTCGGGCCAAACATCTTCGTAGTGGTAGTCCTTCGCCTGAAGCGTGTCAATAATCGTGGGGATTAAGAATCCAGTCAGAGTAAAGGTGCTGTCGTGTTTGGGGTCGCAACCAATTTGCAGCACTTTCTTACCCCGTTTGGCTAAGGCTGTGGAGATGTTACAGCTGGTTGTGGATTTACCGATTCCGCCTTTTCCATAAACTGCTAGTTTCACAGGGAATTTTCTCCTTTATTTTGGCTTGTCAAAATATGCTTGATTTGTCTAATTCTGCTTGGGGTTCGCTTCCTATACAAAAGCATTATTGTCCAACTTTCCCTGGATTGGAAGGGCTTCTGAAGATAGGTTAGGGTTTAAATGCGATTATTTCACTTTATTAGCTTCTTGTAATTAGCAAATCGCTACACATTAGGTATAAGGCATTAAAAAACTATTTATTTAAACTTTGTATTTTTATTTATAATAAATAGGTACAATAAGCAAAAAAGAAAAAATCGGTTTCGGGGTGGGCGGCGATATGGCAACTTTCCCTCAGTCTGAGTAGGGTGCGCTCGTGGGTAATTGCTGAAAGTTGCACACCTGCACACCTGCGAGGTTTGGCAAGGGCGGTGTGGATTTAGTAAAGAATAATTAATTTTAGCGATCGCGCAACTTCAGTCTGGGGTCGGTAGTCGGGGAAAATCGGTTAGTTACAATGAAGTGACGTTTGCGGTGCGATATTGCCTTGCGGCTAGCTGCGCGAACGCATCATGTAACCAAAGAATATGCCAATCATCGAAGCGCTTGACCTGAGCAAGGTCTATCCGGTAGCAGTCAAAGAACCGGGGCTAAAAGGAACGCTGGCGCACTTTCTGCGCCGCACCTACCGTCAGGTAAAAGCCGTGCAGTCAGTTTCCTTCCAAATTGAACCGGGCGAGGTGGTGGGGTTTTTAGGCCCCAATGGTGCGGGAAAAACCACCACGCTGAAAATGCTCACCGGACTGATTCATCCTTCTAGCGGTAAAATCCAAGTAGCAGAACGCATCCCCTTCAAGCGGGACAAGGCATTCTTGCAAAAAATTACCTTAGTAATGGGGCAAAAACAGCAACTGCTGTGGGACTTACCAGCATTGGACTCGCTCAGAATCAACGCCGCCGTCTACGATATACCAGAAAAAGAGTTTCGCTATCGGGTGGGAGAACTCAGCGAAATGCTTTCCCTCGAAGGCAAATTAAACCAACCCGTGCGAAAACTATCATTAGGCGAACGCATGAAAGCCGAATTACTCGCCGCACTCTTGCACCGTCCCCAAGTACTATTTTTAGACGAGCCAACTTTAGGACTAGATGTCAACGCTCAAGTTAGCGTGCGCGACTTCTTGCGCGAGTATAACCAACGCTATCAAGCGACAATACTGTTAACCAGCCACTACATGGCAGATATTACCGCTTTGTGTCAGCGAGTGCTTTTAATTCACCAAGGACAGCTAATTTACGACGGCAGTTTAGAAGGGTTATTAGAAAGATATGCCCCTTGTCGCGAAGTTCAACTCGAACTAGCTCACGCCCTACCTAAAGAAAAATTATCTCCCTACGGTGAAATAGAAGCAATCGAAGGGCGGGAAGTGCGCTTGCTGGTGCGACGGGAAGAACTCACCCGCACGGTTTCTCGGATGCTGGCGGAACTGGAAGTATCAGATTTGACCGTAACCGATCCGCCGGTTGAAGATGTAATCGGTCGGGTATTCCGTGCCGGGGTGGTGTCGTGAAAGCTCCAAGGGCAGAGAAATAATGAAAAGAATTATTAGAAAAGCCAAGACGCTGATTGAAGTTTACTACGCCTACATGGTGGAATACCGAGCCGAATTAATTTTATGGGTGTTGTCAGGGTCTTTGCCAATTATTTTAATGGGCATTTGGATGCAAGCGGCGCAAGGTGGGCAGTTTGGGCTAAAACCTGTAGACTTTGCTCGCTATTTTCTGGCAGTTTTTATCGTGCGCCAGATTAGTACAGTTTGGGTGATTTGGGACTTTGAACGGGAGGTAGTAGAAGGAAAGCTTTCCTTTCGATTACTTCAGCCGATAGATCCAATTTGGCATCACATTGCTTCCCACATTGGCGAAAGATTTGCCCGCTTGCCGTTTTCTTTAGCGTTGGTGGGTTTATTTTTCCTTCTGTATCCTCAGTCTTTTTGGATACCGAGTTTATCGAGATTATTACTGTTGGCGCTAGCGATCTCTCTCTCCTTCTCGTTACGTTTCCTCATACAATACACCTTCGCCATGTTCGCATTTTGGCTAGAACGCGCGGCGGCGATCGAGCAATTTTGGTCGTTGTTATATCTATTTCTCTCTGGTCTTGTTGCTCCTTTAGAACTATTTCCCAGCGAAGTGCGCGAGGTAGTTCTTTGGACGCCATTTCCCTATTTAATCCATTTTCCCGCAGCTTTGTTAATAGGATTACCCGTAGATGCAGTCAGAGGATTTTTGACAACATTGGGTTGGTTGATACTTTTCTTTTTCTGCAACCGTTGGTTGTGGCGTCGAGGATTAAAGCATTATTCTGGGATGGGCGCGTGAAGATCGAGGTGTGCTGAAAATGCTTTTACAATTAGCAATTAGCAATTAGCAATTAGCAATGACCAGATATTTACGAGTTTTAGGGTTATTTTGGGGAACTGCGATCGCAGCCGAATTAGAATACCGAGTTAACTTTATTTTGGCAGGGTTGAGCAGCTTGGGCAACCTGGTGGGCAGTTTATTTACCTTGTTTTTGTTTTACCGCACTGGTTATAGCTTCCAAGGGTGGAAATGGGAAGAAGCATTAGTAGTGCTGGGAGTTTTTACCTTATTACAGGGTTTTTCCAGTACCTTCCTTGTTCCTAACTTAAATCGCATCGTGCGACACGTTCAAGACGGCACTTTGGACTTTGTATTATTAAAGCCGATTAGCAGCCAATTTTGGCTTTCTGCCCGTAGCGTTTCGCCTTGGGGACTGCCAGATTTAATCTTTGGTTTGGTATTAGTTGGATATGCCGGTGCGCGACTGGGGATTAAAATTAGCGATTATGCGATCGCTACCATACCGATTGTATTTGGTTTGGGGATTCTTTACAGTTTGTGGTTTATGTTGGGAGCAACCAGCATTTGGTTTGTCAAAATTTATAACGTTACCGAAGTGCTGCGAGGTTTGTTAGAAGCGGGAAGGTACCCGATGGTGGCTTATCCCGCAGCTTATCGATTTTTCTTTACTTTTATAGTGCCGGTAGCATTTTTAACAACTGTACCAGCAGAAGCGATGTTAGGGCGGGGTGAAGTTGGTTGGGTAATAGGTGCGGGAGTATTGGCGTTGGGATTATTTTTAATTTCGATTGGGTTTTGGCGGTTTGCGTTGCGATTTTATACCAGTGCGTCGAGTTAAGAAAATTAGGGAAAAACCGATTGTGCCAGATGAAGATACCAAAAGCGATCTAAGTATAAAACATAAAACTTTCTGAAAGTTTAACCAACCTGTATTTCAAACCCTATAATAGGTCTGAGCTTGCCGCTTTCGCGAAATTAAATTATATCAATAAAAAAATGACGTTTAACTCGGTTGAATTTGTAATTTTTTTTACAGTAACTTATTTACTCTACAGAGTGTCCGCGCGCGGGCAAAACTTGATATTGCTCGCGGCTAGCTATATATTTTATGCTTGTTGGGATGTGAGGTTCGTTTTTCTGCTCGTCTTATCAACCGCAGTTGATTTCTACTGCGGGTGGATGATAGAGACGGGTAGATTATCTCGATCTGGGCGCAGCGTTGCTGCTTGGTTCCTGATATTGGCAGCATTCTTGTGCGTTACCGTGCAATGGAATGCGGTTAGGATCGGTACAGAACCATTCGCAGTAACGGTGCAGTGGAATCAGCTTCTACCTGCGGCACCGTCAGGGTGGTTGGTACTAATTGGGACGGTGATATTAGTAGCGATCGCTAATCTGCTGTATCCAATATTTACCGCAAACAAGGAAAAACAACGACGGGATTTGTTCCTGTGGATTAGTATATGTACAAACCTGGGGCTGCTTGGCTTCTTTAAGTACTTTAATTTCTTCATTGACAGTGCTGAAGCCGTAATTCGCGCCCTTGGTATTCAGAGCGAATTATTACATTTAAACATCGTTCTGCCTATAGCAATCTCGTTTTACACGTTTAAGACAATAAGTTACACCGTTGACATTTATCGAGGCAAGATACAGCCAGCGCAAAGATTTTCTGACTTTGCCCTTTTCTTAGCTTACTTTCCGGCATTACTTGCGGGTCCAATCGATCGGGCATCCGGCTTACTGCCGCAGTTGTCAAATCCACGTCAGCTAAGTTTTGAGCAGTCTGCTCAAGGGATTTTTCTGATATTATTCGGCTTGTTCAAGAAAGTGGCAATTTCTGACGGGGTAGCAGTTTCGGTCAATGCAATCTACGGTACGAGTGGGACAGTTTCTTGGATAGATGTAGTTTTAGCAACTTTCCTTTACACTATCCAAATTTATGGCGATTTCTCCGGCTACACCGATATGGCTAGGGGAATATCTAAACTATTCGGTATCGAACTGATGCTTAACTTCAATCTGCCATATTTCTCTAAAGATCCGAGCGAATTCTGGCGACGCTGGCATATCAGTCTCTCTACTTGGTTACGGGATTATCTCTACATTCCCCTGGGTGGAAACCGTCAAGGAGAGTTACGAACTTATCTAAATCTGATGACGACAATGGTACTGGGTGGACTTTGGCACGGTGCAGCATGGAACTTTGTTCTCTGGGGCTTTTATCAAGGCGCACTTTTGTGCGTGTATCGTGCCTTTAGTTCCAAAGAGAAGAAACAAAGTGGATCTCAAAATAATTTGGTAAATTGGCAAGCTATAGTAGCAACCTTGTTCTTTTTTGTATTAACTTGCTATGGGTGGCTGTTGTTCCGAGCGACATCTCTGGCTCAGATTATCACATTCACAAAAATTCTGTTTGTGGATATCGGAAACTTCGCCCTCACCATGCCAAAACCGCCGTTACCAGCGTTGTTGGGAATTCCAGTACTAATAGGGTATGAATTTTTTGCCTACAAGTCTCAGAATCAAGATTTTTTCCTTCGCTATCCAACCCCAGCGCGTGCAGCCATTTATGCGACGCTGCTGATTATTGTGTTTATGGGATTGAGCAATGCACCTGCACAGTATATCTACTCTCAGTTCTAAGCTGGCTAAAAGTAAACAAATCCGTAAGCGGTTTTTGACCGGACTGTGGATAGTTTTCTTCCTATTTGTGTTCGATGTCTCGATCAATTTTTTGTTTCCTTATCCGTCAGATCCGCAGGTAACTTCCCCCGGACAACTTAACCTTTATTTTGAATACGGGCGCTCTGTGGAAGGAAAACTAGCGCGGATGATTGGCTCAACAGATGAATCCAGTGCGCCGATTGCACAGGCTGGTTGGCTAGACCCACAACTGTGGAAAAAATTAAATATACCCAAAAACCGTGCGCCCGGTGAAGACTTGCTCGTTGCGATTTACGGGATGTCGTTTTCAAATCAAGTGGGCGAGGCGATGAAGGAAATGGATGGCAAAATCGGGTTAAGATTGGTTGCAGGCCCTGCGGCTCC
This sequence comes from Cyanobacteria bacterium UBA11371, assembly GCA_003486305.1. Classification (GTDB taxonomy): domain Bacteria; phylum Cyanobacteriota; class Cyanobacteriia; order Cyanobacteriales; family Aerosakkonemataceae; genus Microseira. Next base: position 24,489 of record DNGJ01000460.1, on the reverse strand, counting down.
ACCTAATTACGCATTCGCGGCGTACAAATTAGATCGGGGTAATCAACAAGCAGATGTAGCTATTTTGGGGATTCTGGCTTCCAGCGTTAAAGCGCTCCGAACAATCAGCGGCTTGACCTGGAATTTTGAAACGCCTTTTCCTTTCACTTACCCGCGCTACTTTGTGGAAGATGGAAAATTGAAGGAAATTTGGCCTAAAGTTTTGTCGCTGGCTCAATTGCGCGCGGTCATGCAAGACCAGCAACAGTGGCAGGAATTTGTCAGCCAAATGCGAGAAAACGATCAATTCTTTAACTCATTCTTGTTTAAGCGGAATTGGCTGGATAATTCTGCAATTGTACGGCTGATTCGCAGAGCTTATGCACAGCGGCATCAGGGGATGATGGCAAATAAGGTTTATACTTCAGCCGGGTTCAATGCAGAAAAAGACATTCCCGTTTTAAGCGCAATTGTGACAGATTTTGCGGCAACGGCTAGAAGTGACGGCAAATTGCCAATAGTGCTTTTGATTAGCGATCGCGGCTATGAAGATCGTTTATTCCAGGCACTTTCGCCGACTCTAGAAACCGCAAAGATTCCCTATGTCAGTACTCATAATATTGCTCCGGCTACCGACATCGGAAACTTTGTTGCTGATGGACACTTTACCGAGAGTGCTAACAAATTAATCGCCAAAGCGGTACTAAAGTTGATTAACGAGCATGTTGAACGCCGCAATGTCTTGAAGCAATAGGGGAAGTTGCAAGTTGAGTAGCCAACAAAGCTTAGCAAAACGTAAGAATTATATCGTTTTCCTGATACTTTGCTACAGATCCCCCTCGCATCCCCCTTCCAAAGGGGGACTTTGACGCTCATTCTCCCCCCTTTTTAAGGGGGGCTGGGGGGGATCGAAGGGTTTGAAAACACGCCCCAGGAGGGATCTGATATTAGTCGTTTTCATAGGTACGCCCTCGGTGTAAATTTTTGTAAACAATATTTAAGTTAACCAGGAAATTCCTAGTTTTTCTCGGATCTAAATAGCAGGAATCAGGAAAAACAATTCCTTTGCAATACTTAACAATATTTAGAGGTTTAAAATGACAGGCGAATCTACAGTTAAACTTACCCTGGCTCTCAAAGATCCGGACTTAGAGGAAGAAAGGCTAGACAGGACAACGCGAAATCTATTGCGAGATATAAAAGACCTGGATGGGGTCGAACAAGCAGGTTTGGTATCACCAGAAGAAATGCCAGAGGGAGCGAAGGCATTTGGAGGCACTCTACTAGGAATTCTGACGGCTGAGGTCAGCCTACAAAATATTAAAGCTTTGCTGGGATTTGTGGGCGATCGCTTGGGGGACAAACCGATTGAAATAGAACTCGAAGCCAACGGTAAAAAACTCAAAATCAAAGCCAGCAGTAAGCAAGAGTTAGAAGCAGCGAATGAGGAAATAGTCAAGCCATTTTTTGCATCTCTGGCTTGTTAGGAGGTAGCAAATGAATAAAATAGCTCTGCTGATAGGAGTCAGCGAGTATGGTTCGGGTTTGAACCCACTCCCTGGTGCAGCCAAAGATGTCGAGGCGATGCAGCGAATTTTGCAGCACCCAGAAATCGGTGGTTTTACTTCAGTAAAACAGTTAATTAATCCCGAACGACAAGCGATGGAAGAAGCAATTGAGACGTTATTTTCCGGTTGTCAAAAGGATGAACTCGCACTGCTTTTTTTTACAGGTCACGGCGTTAAAGATGAAAACGGCAAGCTTTATTTTGCCACGCGCAGCACTCGCAAAAATACCCAGGGAGAATTAATAAAAGCCACAGCCGTTGCAGCCAGTTTTGTACAGGATGTGATGAGCGATAGTCGCTCGAAGCGACAGGTGGTAATTCTGGATTGTTGTTTTAGCGGGGCTTTTGCTGAAGGTTGGTCTGCTAAAGATGATGGCTCTGTGAATCTTCAGGCTCAACTAGGTGGCGAGGGGCGTGCGGTTCTCACATCTTCTACTTCAACTCAGTATTCTTTTGAGCAGAAAGAGTTAGACCTTTCGACTTACACTCATTACCTGGTCGAAGGGATTGAAACGGGTGCAGCAGATTTAGATAATGATGGGGCAATTTCTATTGATGAATTGCACGAGTATGCCAAAAAGAAAGTCAAAGAAGCCGCGCCCGCGATGAAACCAGAAATTTATGCGGTCAAAGAAGGCTTTAAGATTCTGTTGGCTAATGCACCCAAAGGAGACTCGAAGCTCAGGTATCGGAAAGAGGTAGAAAATTTCGCCTTTCGCGGCGAGATTTCTCATGTGGGTCGCTTGACGTTAGACGAACTGCGAAATAATTTAGGATTGCTGCCTGAAGATGCTGCGGCAATTGAAGCTGAAGTGCTTAAACCTTACCAAGAATACAAGCGAAAATTACAAAAATACGAGGAAGTATTTGTTAAGGCAATGCAAAATGGATATCCTCTTAGTAGCCTTGCTCGCGATGAATTAAAACATTTTCAGCGGGTTTTAGGTTTGAGAGATCAAGATATCGCTCCGATTGAAAACAAACATAAACCCGTTAGGTTTAAGCTGAGCGAAGTTGTTTCTAAGAAAGTCTCAGGCTGGAGAAATCCCAGAGCGATCGCAGCGACAGGTACGATCGCGGTGGTGCTTTTAACAACCTATTTTCTGGTAAGTCCGCAACTGCCCGTTTTGACATGCAGAGTTTTTGAGTCACCTCCTACCTGTACTGAAAAATTCTACAAGCTCGGCCTCGAAAAGTCTAAGAAAAGAGACTTTAAGGGAGCGATTGAGGATTTTGAGCGATCGCTTAGCTTCAATCCCATCCACGCCGATCCCATACACGCTAAAACCTACCACAGCCGAGGCAGGGCATACTTCAATTTGGGCGACTATCCCAGAGCGATCGCCGATTACGAAAAAGCGATTAAAATTCACCCCAATCACTACGAAACCTATCAATTTCTAGGAAACGCCTACGCGGGGTTGAGAAAATATGCTCTTGCGATCGAGTATTACAACAAAGCGATTCAACTCGATATCGGGGAACTTAAAGACGCCTACGTTTACGATGACGTGGGAGACGCTTACTCTAAACTGGGAGACAAGCAGCAAGCGATCGCAGCTTATCAAACCGCCGCAGAACTTTATCAGAAAAAAGGATATACCCAGCAATACCAAGCGGCATTAGATAAAATAGCCAAGCTTCAGGGATAGCCATCTAAAGCAACGTCAGAATCTCGACGCCGGAGTTAGTCACTGCAACTGTATGCTCAAACTGAGCAGAAAGTTTTCGATCTAACGTCAAAGCAGTCCACCCATCATCTAAAAC
>DNGJ01000460.1:8345-20985 GCA_003486305.1 Cyanobacteria bacterium UBA11371 | reverse complement strand
GCAGTCCACCCATCATCTAAAACCTCAACTTCCCAAGTTCCCTCATTAATCATCGGTTCAATTGTAAAAACCATACCCGGTCTTAAACGCTTCCCCGTACCCCGCTTCCCATAGTGGGGGATTTCCGGTGCAGTATGGAAAATCCGGTGAACGCCATGTCCGGTAAAATTTCGCACCACCGAAAAGCCTTGGGCTTCTGCGTATTCTTGAATTGCCGCGCCGATATCGCCAATCCGCGCCCCTGGTTTTACTTCAGCAATGCCCCTGATGAGGCATTCCTGGGTTACTTCTACCAGCTTTTTCGCTTTAGGTGAAGGCGTACCAACGAAGAAAGTTTTAGAAGTATCGCCGTGGTAGCCATCAACCAGCGGCGTCACGTCGATGTTAATAATGTCACCATCTTTAAGAATTTGCTTAGCATTGGGGATGCCGTGACATACAACTTCATTGACGCTGGTGCAGATAGACTTAGGAAAACCGTGATAGCCAAGGGGGGCGCTTTTAGCACCATGCGCTTTTGTCCAGCGTTCAGCTTCATCGTTGAGTTGGAGGGTAGTAACTCCTGGCTTTACCATTGGTTCGAGATGCTCCAGGAGTTGAGCCGCTAAGCGCCCAGCTTGACGCATTTTGTCTAATTCGCGGCTGGATAACAGTTCGATGGTTTCGGTGTTCATAGTGTTTTGTGTAATTTTTACTGGTTTTTGGGGGCTGTATATATCAGTATCTCCCTAAAAGAACTTGAGTAAGCTGGGTACACAGCTTACCCTGGATGTTTTGTTGGTTTAATCCTGACTTTGGATTTCTATGATTTTTCTGCCAATCCATTGTGCGATCGCGGGCACAACGGCGTTACCAAGGAGTCTCCCTCTGCGAGAGTCCATCCGGGAGGAAACCCCATCAGCTTTTCCCATTCTGTCCAAGTCAAGTTTCTCGCCACACAATATTGGTCTGTCTGAATGACCTCCTTGATGTCCTCCAGTTTGGGCGCGTAACGTGGGGCAGATGCTTTTTGCCAGGGTATACCCGAAGCCACCGCGACGTTGTACCACAAGCGGAGTGTCTCCGACAGCGCCTTCACGAAGGCTCGATCTAGTTTGCGTTTGGCTCGATTTTCGCGACGGAGAATCCCCAGACAATTCGCTGCTGTCAGTAAAGATTCTATAGGCACGTTGCGATCTAAAACTGGCAATAAAGAATACTCGATCTCGGTCGTGGGGTATGCCCGTATCGAGAGCGTTATACGATAGCCATCCCCCCAAATACCCGTGCGCTTCCAGCGTGTCGATAACTGCCTCAAGCGCGGTTCCTTGCTCTGCCGAGAGCAACCCAGGCACATTTTCCAAGACCAACCACGCTGGGTGAACTTCTCCAACAAGTTCCATAAATTTGTAGAACAGTCCGCTTCGTTCTCCTGCGAGTCCCTTTCGTTCTGTGTTGGCGTTGCTGAGGTCTTGACAGGGCCATCCGGCACACCATAAGTCAGCGGTAGGGATAGTTGCAGGTATGAGGGTTGTGATGTCTTCATGGATTGGTACGCAAGGCCAGTGTCGTTTGAGAATTTTTTGGCAAAAGGGGTCTATTTCGCATTGGAATACGACTTTCATTCCCGATCTTTCAAAGCCAAGATCGAACCCGCCAATGCCTGTAAAGAATGAGGCTACCCGCATGATGACCCAAAATTCAAGGGTACGGCCCTAAGAAGCGATCGCCGTTAAAGTGGATGATATGAGTTGGTGCATCAGCCACCCAGACTTCCGTTTCCCAAGCAATTTCATTTAGATATCTTGCCATATCGCTGCGGTGATTAAAAGCTGTGACAAATACAAGTCCAGCTGTAGAATTTTGAAAGACTGCTTGCAGTTCGTTCCTGCGTTTTGGAGTTACTGGGCCATGACTGGTAGTTGCCTCAACCAGCACTAGCCAATTCTTCTGAACATAGTGAACTACAACATCAGGCATCTTTCCATGTTCATCGGCAGTAACGCCCAACGCTTCGAGCGACTCGCGATCGAAATAACCCCATTTATCACCCGTATCGCCTACATAAATTAACTTTCCTCCAGGCGTGAATATCTCGCAGAAATCATTAATAATTTTCTCAATCAGAATATTCTGTCCACCCGGAGACAAAGATATTTTTTTCCCATTTTTCAGCGTCACGGGAATCCGTTGTATCTCGCGCTCTTGAGCATATCGCTGCTTCAATGTCTGAATAGAAGTTAAGTAATTTTTTAGTTGGTCGCTCCAGTAATTTGTTTGGTAAGTACGAATCAATTCCAGGGCGCTAGTCTCAATCTGATAGACAGTTTTTGGACTATTTGTAGGTCTTGAAGGCCGATCTGGATTGGGAATCAGAAACCCAGCTTCTACAAACTGATGAACGGTGAAGCGACGAATCGTTTCCCTCGTGTTGGGTGCGTACATTTTACCATATTGTTGGGCAATAAACTCCATAATTGGAGTAATGCCTAGTAAACGATTACTTGCTTCTGTCCAGGGTGTATCGACCTTTAAATTAAGCAAAGCTAGTAATGTGAGAGCAGAGCGTTCGTTTTGCTGAGCGGGTGGTAAACCGATATCTCGGAGGATAGCTTTAGCTTCCTCAATCTTTTTGATAGCTTGAGTTGGATCGGGAGAAATAGGCGTATTAGACATGTAGTTGCGAGACGAGTTGATTTATGGCGAGTAGGTTTGTCTACAATGTTTCTTTAAAAATCAAAAGATAACTGTATATATTTTGTGGGTGGACTTACCTGCGCCCATGAGATGTTTTCCAAATTATCCAAGTATGCCATTACAGAACGTGCTAAAGCTTTTGCTAAAAGCGGCGGGACTGCATTCCCAATCTGATTAAACTGACTATTTTCAGTTCCTTGAAACTCAAACCAATCTGGAAAACTTTGAAGCCGCGCCCCTTCACGAACTGTTAGCCTTCTGCGGCGTCCGTCAGGTAAGCGGATTCGCAACATATCGCCAGTTGCACCGCATAGATTGCGGCAAGTTACCGTTCTAGCAGGGGCGTCTAGATGTAAATCTCTTGGTCTAATACATTTAGAGGCTTTCTCATATTTTTTGACATATTCATCCATACTGTGAGTGAGAAATTTTGATTCAGGAGGTGCTGATAATGCCAGTTCTCCTAATGCTTCTCCTGCTGTATAATGCAAGGATAAATTTGTTTTTTGAGGCCATTTCCAACCGCCTTTATGGGCTACGCAGAATAGCCGTTCTCTGCGTTGTGGAACTCCATAATCAACGGCATTTAAAATTTGCCATTCAACAAAGTAGTTAAACTTTTGCAGAGCTTTGACAATTTCTTGAAAATAAGATTGATTCCGAAATAACATTCCCCGCACGTTTTCAAATAAGGCAAGTTTAGGACGATAGCGATCAACGGCAGATAGAAATGTGGGAAAACCATCGCGGCTATCTTTTAATCCTCGTTGATTTCCTCCCACGCTGAAAGGTTGACATGGAGGGCCACCTATTATTACATCTGCGCCATCAACTAAATCTGATGCAGGTGTTAAAGTTGTTTGATAACATGAACTTTGGAGATTGTGTTGATAAGTCGTGCAGGCATCTGCTAACATTTCGTAACCAATCGTTCTAAAACCTGCGGCTTCAAAACCTAGAGCTAAACCGCCACAACCTGCAAATAAATCTATAACTAAAGGAGCGGTTGGCTGTTTGGGCGGCAAGAGTAACTCTTGTTTGATTAAATCAAGATAAGCTAGTTTATTTGTGAGTATTTTTGGTGTCATATAGTTTTAGGTTTGCAGTGTAGGGAGGAAAGCGATCGCCAAATTAATACCGTTTTTCCATGAATGCGAAACATTTGGATCGGGGCGAGCCGGGGCGGGTTTACTATAGTTGTTTGTTTTTGCCAAAGATTGTTGGTAAAACCCGCCCCTACAATACTTTGAAATTGCCCCCGTTCTTGGTAAAACGCGCCCCTACAATCCGGAGATGTTGATATTTATCATTGTCCAGGTAAATTGGTATAACACGAGCGATTTTTTCCATAAATCCAACCAATTTTCTCATAGCTTCAAAACGCAATATTGCACGCCAGTGTCAAAAATTCTCACACCGCCTCCTTCGGCAACTGTTTGCCGTAATGCCTCGGTATTAATAACTTTTACGCCTGCCAAATAATCGATTCCCATATGGGCTAAATCCGGCAACCAGGGTACAGTTGGCCCCATCAAAACTAAGTTGGCATTTTGGGACAACTCTACTAAGCGCGGAAAAGTTTTATTCGCAATCGAGGTGGCTGTCAGAAAAACCCATTCGGCTTCTGGTAAGAGATATTCACAGGCAGTATCGGGCAAATCTTGACCGCTGGGTTGGCGTTCAATTACCGTTATTTCTGTCTCTTGTTCGTACTGAGATAGTCCAGGATATCGACCAACTACTACTACTTTTTTTCCGCGAATCAGCGGTAAAAAATGCTCAAAAATAGCGAGATTCGCCGCACCTTTGGGCGCAATCGGCTCGGCTTTTTCCAGTAGTGGTGAAGATGGATTAATCGCCGCATTAATTGCTGCCATCCCAACAGTTGCTTGATAACTATCCCAAGAACGCACCCAGGGGGTTAAATCGGCGATCGCTTTATTAACCAAAGTTCCTGCCCAAGGCAAGGTGCGCGTTGGCTGCCCCGGACTCATGCACAAACCTATCCCCTCGGCTTGGCAAAATGTCCAGGTTAAACCGATTAATACTTCCCGTACCAATTCCGTTGTTTGACTCGACTCCAGCAGCAAATCGTAGATTTCTCTTGGGTGTATCTTCATGCTCGCCTTGATAAATCAGCACCTAACCTAGTATCTACTTTTCTTTTACAGCGATTCTCGCTGTTATGAGGTACAGCATTACTGATACTGAGCAAGATGGCGAAGTCATTAGTTCTATTTCCCTATCTCCAAAAGCTCCAAAAGCTCCAAAAGCTAGCGAGTGTACCTCATAACAGCGCAACCCGCTGTAATTTATGGCTCTGCATTTATTTCTCTACCTCTTTTCCAGTTGGCAACGGTATTTTCTGTAATGCCTAAAGCATCTGCAAGTTCCTTTTGTGTCAAATGTCGCAGGTTTCTGAGACGCCTCAGCGCTGATTTTGCTGGTTCAGTCATGAGTTAGTTATCAGGTCATCCGAAGGGAGGTACATCATCAGGTATCCCCTCAACCTCTAACCGCATCGCTTTAGCCAAAGTTTTAGGAGAAACATTTAACTCGCGACACATCGCCAAAAAATGATCGACTCTTGGCAGCTTCCTCCTATTCGCCCAGTTATTGATGCTTAATTCGGTGACGTTTAGTTTCTGACTTAATTGCCTTTGAGTTGTCCCCGCTGCTTCTATCAGCGTTTGTACGGTTGGTTCGTTGTTGTCCAAGTTTAACATACTAAAGTTTGTAAACTTTAGTATTGACTTCCGGTGGAAGACATACTAAAGTATGTGTAAGCAACCATCAAAAGCAGACATCTCGGTCACCTCGATCTAGGTTGAACGATCTGTGCTGCTCTTATCTAAAAGTGTCTCACCACTCGCAGTGCAACCGACAGGGGTAGAAGCGCGAACCCCTAAGCTTTGCATGTGAGCAAATAAACATCCACACAAATCGTCAAGAGGAAATATGACCCAAAACACCTACAAGGCAAGTCTTTTTAGTTGGGCAATTTTTCGCTTTGTTAATTGCAAACCTATTGTTGTTGGTCGGTTTCGCAGTCGCAGCGATGCTGAGGGACATTTGCAAGTGTTGCGGCGTTTGATACCGGGGGTAGAATTTGCGATCGCATTCATCCCCCCTGAGTCAATTGATTCTGTTGCTGTAGGGACACGGCATCTGTAAATATTCGGGTAATCCAACCAGATCCAGAACGCCGTGTCCCTACTCGCTGCCTATGGGGTAAACTAAAAGATTGTGGATTCGCCTATAGGAGAATCTAAGTTGCCTACACTCGGCGTCAACATCGACCACGTTGCCACGATCCGGCAGGCACGTCGCACGGTAGAACCCGACCCCGTGGCGGCGGCGGTGCTGGCAGAACTTGCAGGTGCCGACGGGATTACCGTCCACCTGCGAGAAGATAGACGGCATATCCAAGACAGGGATGTGCGAATCTTGCGGCAAACGGTTCGCACCCATCTAAATTTAGAGATGGCGGCGACTGATGAAATGGTAGCGATCGCGCTCGACATCAAACCCGATTACGTGACGTTAGTACCGGAACGTCGGGAAGAAGTCACGACGGAAGGCGGACTCGATATCGCAGGACAAATTCCCCGCATGACCGATGTGGTGGCGAAGTTACAAGATGCTGGAATCCCGGTAAGCTTATTTATCGATGCGGATGATGCACAAATTGAGGCATCTGTCAAGGTGAAAGCCAAATTTATTGAACTGCATACGGGGAAATACGCCGAAGCGCACGATGAAGCGAGTCGGGAAAAAGAATTAGCGGTTTTGGCGAAAGGATGCGAAAATGCGATCGCATCCGGTCTAAGAGTTAACGCGGGACACGGACTCACCTACTGGAACGTCTACCCCGTCGCAGCACTCAAAGGGATGGAAGAACTCAATATCGGTCACACCATCATTAGTCGCGCCGTTTTAGTAGGATTAGAACGCGCCGTCCGCGAAATGAAACAAGCAATATTGGGTAATGGCTAATGGCTAATGGCTAACGGCTAAGAAAAAATCAATTAGCAATTAGCAATTAGCTTTTCTTGCAATCACCAATTACCAATTACCAATTACCAATTACCATGACAACTTACTACTACGCCCTAGCAAGCAAACGCTTTTTAATCGAAGAAGAACCCCTGGAAGAAGTTTTGAGGGAAAGAACCCGGAACTATCAAGAGCAAGAAAAAGAAATAGATTTCTGGCTGGTTGTACAACCCGCTTTTATCGAAGCACCATCAATGGCAGAAGTTAAAGCCAAATGTCCCCAACCAGCGGCGGCAGTTATTTCAACAAATCAGCAATTTATTACTTGGCTGAAATTGCGGTTGGAATATGTCGCAACTGGCGAATTTGAAGCACCTTCAGATCAAATTCCCAATCCGCTAGCTTCCCTAGCTGGCGTGGCCTAAAAATTTTAGATTGGGTAATGGGTAATCGCGTTCCCAGGCAGGTTCTGTGGAAGGGTAATGGCGTTCCCAGGCAAAGCCCGGAGAACGAGGGTAAACCAATTACCAATTACCAATTACCAATTACCAATTACCAATTACCAGTTATGCATCAAACTTCTTTTATCAGGGTGGCACAATCTATTGTGGCTTCAACCTTATTAGGGACGGCTGGGTTGACTGTAAAAATAGATACTGCTGTGGCCCAGTCTTCCATTCCCAATTGTCAATTGCCTAAACCGGGCGAGTATTTGTTGTTGGTGGAAAGCAAGACGCCCCGGAGTCGGGAGTTAGTGCGACAAACGGTACCAAATACTACCAACCTTTCTGTTTGTAGATATTCCGATAATGTGGTGACGCGCATTGGTGGGTTTGCCGATGCAGAGGAAGTGCAAAAATGGGTGCGTTATTTAAATGATATTGTCGGGTTGCAAGCTTTTTTAGTCGAACCCCCGGTAGTGGTTCAAACTGCTAGGGAAACACCGACTCAAAGGGCGATGCCGACAAGACAACAGGCGGCAGAACAAACTGTTGTAGCTCAAAATATACCTGCTTTTAATCCTCAACCCTTGGGAACGGGTTATGCGATATTGGTAGATTTCTTTAACAAACCGGAAATTGCCGAACAGGTACAGCGATTGGTAGGGAAGGAAGTGGGTTTAGTTTCCTTCGCGCAACGTCCTTATTTATTGGTGCTGCATACAACTAACGATACGAATGCAACGAATACATTTGGGTTGCTATCGGAGCGGGGTTTTTTTGCGATGATGGTAGATGGTCGGAAGGTGACCTTATTGCGATCGCAAGTTTTACCGAACCAGCGAAGAAATTAGCATTTAATAAGCTGGTGCAGCTAGCCAGGAAATCGTCACCCCCAATATCGATCCTACAATGACTTGAAACGGCGTGTGACCGAGCAATTCCTTGAGTCTATCTTCGCTAAACGTAGGGTGTTCGCGGAATAATTCATCAATCATTTGATTGAGGATGCGCGCTTGCTTACCCGCTGCCTGACGGACTCCGGCGGCGTCGTACATGACAATGATGGCGAAGATTGTGGCGATCGCAAATTCCGCAGACGCCCATCCCACCGTCTGCCCTACACCCGCTGCTAAACAGGTTACCAAAGCCGAATGGGCGCTGGGCATTCCGCCAGTCGTCGTCAAAACTCGCAAACTTACCTTGCCGTGTCGGACAAGTTCGACAACGATCTTAGACACTTGAGCGATGAGACAGGCTATCAGAGCAACCACCAACACGTGATTGTCTAAAATTTTACCAAAGTCCTGCATATCGATTTTGGGTTTTGGATTCTGGATTTTAAATTATCAGGATTAAAGCTTTGGTTATTTTTAGTGCGTGCGGCTAGTAATATAATCAGCCAGCGCTTGTAGCGGTTGAGCTTTTTCACCAAAAGGTGCTAATTCCGCCTTAGCATCTTCAACCAATTGCTTCGCTTGTTTGCGGGATTCTTCTAAACCCCAAAGGCTGGGATAAGTTGCCTTTTGAGCTTGCAAATCTTTACCTGCGGTTTTGCCCAACTCGGCACCAGTTGCGGTGATATCCAAAATATCATCGACAATTTGAAACGCCAGCCCGATATTTTGAGCATAACGAGTCAAACGTTGCAAATCCGCAGCGGATGCGCCTGCTAAAATACCGCCGCACACCACGCAAGCTTCTAGCAGCGCCCCGGTTTTGTGGGTGTGGATAAAATGCAGGGTTTCTAGGGTGGTATCGGTGCGTCCTTCGCATTCTAAGTCAACCACTTGACCGCCGACTAAACCCGCCGCCCCGACGGCACGCCCCAAACGGGCGATTACCTTTAACAGTTGTTCTGCGGGTACGTTTTTAGTTTCCTCAGCTACATGCTCAAAAGCGTAGGCTAGCAAACCATCCCCAGCCAAAATCGCGATATCTTCACCGTAGACTTTATGATTCGTCAGACGCCCCCGGCGATAATCGTCATTATCCATCGCGGGTAGGTCGTCGTGGATCAGCGACATCGTGTGAATCATTTCCAGGGCGATCGCAGTTGGCATTGCCATTTCTATCGTCCCCCCGGTGAGTTCGCAGGTAGCGAGACAGAGAATCGGGCGTAGGCGCTTACCACCCGCCAGCAGGGAATAGCGCATCGACTCGTATATCTTTTCAGGATAGGTGAGGGGGACGGCACGATCCAAAGCCGCCTCAACCATTGCCTGTCGTTGCTTCAGATAAGCTGATAAATCAAAGGTTGGAGATTCCCCTGTTGGCGAATGCCGATCGTCCGTGACTACCATCCCTGGATTCCTTACGTTTGTCATTTCCGTACCAATTTTACAGGTGATTGGTAATTGGTAATTGGTAATTGGTAATTGGTAATTGCAAGAAAAGCTAATTGCTAATTGGTCATTAAGCTATCGGTCGCAAAACTTTTTACCCATTACCCATTACCCATTACCCATTACCGCTGTTGGCTATAACTCCACACTGTATTTTGCAACAGCATGGCGACGGTCATCGGGCCAATGCCGCCGGGAACGGGGGTGATAGAAGAGGCGAGGCTTTTTACTCCCTCAAATTGGACATCTCCCACGAGGCGGGAATTACCCGCGTCATCGGTAACGCGATTAATGCCAACATCCACGACAACAGCGCCCTCTTTGACCATTTCAGGGGTGACCAAATTGGGACGCCCTACAGCGGCAATTAGGATATCGGCACTGCGGGTGATGTCGGGGAGGTTTTGCGATCGCGAGTGAGCGATCGTCACCGTCGCATCCGCTTCTAGCAGCATCAAAGCCATTGGCTTGCCCACTAAAATACTACGCCCAAGGATGACAGCTTGTTTCCCTTTTAATGCAATTTCATATTCTTGCAGGAGGCGCATCACGCCTGCGGGGGTGCAACTGCGTAAACCTGGTTCTCCCCGCATCAGACGCCCCAAATTAACCGGATGGAGTCCGTCGGCGTCTTTATCGGGTGCGATCGCGTGCAGCAGTGCTACGCTATCCAGGTTGCCTGGTAAAGGCAGCTGGACTAAAATCCCATCTACCCGTTCATCTTGATTGAGAGATTTAATCGCTTGCTCTAATTCGTCAAAAGAAGTTTCGGCGGGAAAATGCTTGCCAAACGAAGCAATCCCGATTTTTTGGCAAGCGCGCTCTTTATTCCGCACGTAGGCGGCGCTAGCGGGGTTATCGCCTACCATTAATACTGCTAGCCCTGGTGGACGCCCAATTTCAGCTTGTAACGACTGAATTTGCTCTGCGAGTTGAGCGTAAATTTTTTGGGCGAGGGCTTTACCGTCTAGGATTTGGGGAACTTTTGTATCCATCAGCTTCCAGAAATGCTGGCGCTTGCGTTAATGTCTTTAACAGCAACAGCAAGCAAACACTTTCTAGTAAAGCAGATTAATCAAAATGAGTATCCACCATCATAAATTCTTTATGATAACAGCTAAGCGCCAAGTACTTCGCATCGGTACCCTATCCCTGATGATGGGAGGATTGTTCGGTTGCGCCAACTTGGCAAAATCGAGATTGAGTCTGCTGCCAAGACCGGATGTACCGATTACCAGTATCCGCAATGTGCAAAAGAGTTCGCCTAAATCTTCTACGGTATACCTGAAGGGCGAGGTTGGCAAGCTGGTTCCGTTTTTGGATAGTAGCGCCTATGAGTTGAAAGACTCAACGGGTAGTATCTGGGTATTTACTAAACAAAAAATCCCGCATCAAAAAGAGCAAGTGTTGCTCAAAGCTAAGGTGCAGCATAAAAATATTTCCGTTGGTGGCAAGACTTTAAAAGAAGTCTACGTTGAAGAACAGCAACGACTGTAAGGGAGAAATTATGGATAGAAAAGAGGTAGCGATCGCAATCTTATATCGCGACGGTAAATTTCTCATGCAACTGCGCGATGATATTCCCGGTATTGCTTATCCCGGACACTGGGCATTTTTTGGCGGACATATCGAACCCGATGAAGCTCCAGAAGACGCACTTCTTCGAGAATTATTAGAGGAAATTGGCTACGTACCTGATTCGCCCTCATTTTTTGGTTATTATTCCGAAAACAACGTACTTCGCCACGTTTATCACGCCCCCCTGACAGTGGAATTAGATCGATTAATTTTAGGCGAAGGTTGGGATATGGGACTATTAACGCCCGAAGAAATAAAGACAGGCGAACGGTATTCAGAAATAGCCGGACAAGTGCGACCTTTGGGGCGTCCTCACCAAAAAATTTTGTTAGATTTTATAGAGAGGGCATTGTAAAAATTTAATTTGGAAAGAGGTCATGCTTAAACAACTAATGCTGGAAAACTGGAAAAGTTTCCGCCATGCGGTACTTGACATAGGGGAGATGGAGGGCTGAAGGCATATGAACCAAGCACTCCGCCGCCAATTCCCAGGCGTAGGAGAAAATGAATAAAGATGTAGAAACGTTACGCACAACCTGTCTAGAGATAGAATCATGCGATAAAGTCAATAAAGTCCAGTGTATCTAGCCTCCGTCCATGACTTATTCTACCGACGCATCGACTCCAAAAACAACCAAAAGTGCTAGAGTAAACGAACCCACAATCCGCAATGCAGACTACCGACTGCTGGATAAAACAAAACTTTCACCAATGTATCAGCATTACGTGGAAGTAAAAGAGCAGTATCCTCATGCGTTGCTATTGTATCGGTGCGGCGATTTTTTTGAAACGTTTTTTCAGGATGCAATTACCGTTTCGCGGGAATTGGAATTGGTTCTGACGAGTAAAGAAGGGGGTAAAGAAATTGGACGAGTTCCGATGACGGGCGTACCGCACCATGCGTTAGAAAGATACTGCGCGATGTTAGTAGAAAAAGGGTATGCGATCGCTATCTGCGATCAAGTCGAAGATGCAGCAGAAGCCCAAGGTTTAGTCCGCCGAGAAATTACCCGCGTTTTCACCCCCGGAACCCTCTTAGATGAGGGAATGCTCAACGCTAAACGCAATAATTTTCTAGCAGCAGTCATCATCGCTGGCGAACATTGGGGTTTATCTTATGCCGATATATCTACAGGCGAATTTTTAACCACCCAATCGACTAATTTAGACCATTTAACGCAAGAATTAATGCGCTTGCAGCCTTCGGAAATATTAGTACCAACCAACGCCCCAGATTTAGGCGCACTGCTACGTCCTGGGGAAAAATCGGAGAGTATACCAGCTTGTTTGCCCAATAGTTTTTGTTATGCCTTGCGTCCCCAAAGTCCGTTTAGTTTATCAGAAGCCAAGCCGAGATTATTGCAGAAGTTTGACTTGAAATCCCTCGAAGGTTTGGGATGCGAACACCTCCCCCTCGCCGCCCGCGCCGCTGGTGGATTATTAGAATATCTGGAAAGAACGGTAAATAAGAAAGTCGAAGAGAAGGAAACCAAAGGGAAAAATTCAATCCAAAATCTCAAATCCCAAATTCAAAACAAACTGCAAGTTCCTTTACAACTTCTGCGAACTTACACCATCGCCGATTATTTAATCATAGACTATCAA
>DNGJ01000460.1:0-8114 GCA_003486305.1 Cyanobacteria bacterium UBA11371 | reverse complement strand
CCCGCCGCAATTTAGAAATTACTCAAACCGTCCGCGATAACACCTTTCACGGTTCTTTATTGTGGGCAATAGATAAAACCTGTACCGCAATGGGAGGTCGCGCCTTGCGGCGATGGGTTTTGCAACCTTTGCTCGATATTAAAGGAATTCGAGCGCGACAAGATACAATTCAAGAATTAGTAGAAAATGGCTCTTTGCGGCAAGAATTGCGTCAGTTATTGCGCCAAATATACGACATAGAGCGCTTGACAGGACGCGCCGGATCTGGTACGGCGAGTGCAAGAGATTTAGTTTCATTAGCCGATTCGCTGTTAAAATTACCAGACTTAGCAGCAGTAGTGAGTGATGCGCGATCGCCTTATTTAAAAGCATTGCAAAAAGTGCAGCCAGTTTTGGAACAATTGGGTCAAAGAATTCGCGCTTCTTTAGTAGAATCGCCGCCGATTTATATTACCGAAGGTGGGTTAATCCGCGATGGAGTAAATCAGCAATTAGATGAAATGCGTGCGGCGGCGTCAGATGACCAAAAATGGATCGCTAATTTAGAAGTAACGGAAAGAGCGAGGACGGGAATTTCTACGCTGAAGGTAGGATTTAACAAAACTTTTGGTTACTATATCAGCATCTCGAAAGGGAAAATAGACCAAGTTCCCGATGATTATATTCGCAAACAAACCCTGACTAACGAGGAGCGTTATATTACTCCGGACTTGAAGGAAAGGGAAGCGAGAATACTAACGGCTAAGGAAGATTTAAATCGGCTGGAATATGAAATATTTTGCGATTTGAGATCCGAGGTAGGAGAACAAGCGGAAGTAATTCGTAATGTTTCTCGTGCTGTTGCTGCGGCTGATGTTTTGGCTGGTTTGGCTGAAGTTGCGGTGTATCAAGGTTATTGTCGTCCTGAGATGGTGATGGGGCGAGAAATTATCATTGTTGATGGGCGTCATCCGGTGGTTGAGCAATCTTTACCTGCTGGGTTTTTTGTCCCTAATTCTACAAAATTGGGTAATGGGGAAGAACAAAACCAATTACCAATTACCAATGACCAATCACCAGATTTGGTAATATTAACTGGGCCTAATGCTAGTGGGAAGAGTTGTTATTTGAGACAGGTGGGGTTAATTCAGTTAATGGCGCAACTGGGGAGTTTTGTTCCGGCGCGGGAGGCGATTTTGGGAGTGTGCGATCGCATTTTCACCCGCGTCGGTGCGGTGGATGATTTGGCGACTGGTCAATCTACTTTTATGGTGGAGATGAACGAGACGGCAAATATCCTCAATCACGCCACACCTAAATCGCTTGTTTTGTTAGATGAAATTGGGCGAGGGACGGCTACTTTTGATGGTCTTTCTATTGCTTGGGCGGTGGCGGAATACTTGGCAGAGGAAATCAAAGCTAGGACTATTTTTGCCACGCACTATCACGAACTGAACGAATTGGCTTCAATGTTACCTAATGTGGCTAATTATCAGGTGACGGTGAAAGAGATGCCCGATCAAATTATCTTTTTGCATCAAGTACAGCCGGGAGGTGCGGATAAATCTTATGGAATAGAAGTAGGGCGTTTAGCGGGGTTACCTCCGGTGGTAATTCAGCGGGCAAAACAAGTGATGGGACAGATAGAGAAGCATAGTAAAATCGCCGTGGGATTGAGAGAGGGAATTGGCAGCGAAACGCGCGCTAGTACGCGCAAGAAAAAATCCCCAAAAACCCCTACATCCGACGAACAACCAACCGAATAAAAAAACCTGTAGGGTGCGTTAGCGACAGCGTAACGCACCGTTTTATATCATGTCCGGTAGCAATGGTAGTCTATAGTAGGGGCGGGTTTTACGGGAGATCTTTGCTACCAGCGCTAGGGGTTAATAAACCCGCCCCGGCATAGGCTACCGATGCACCGGACATGATATTAGCCCTTTAAATTTAGCCAATCTTGAATCTCTTTAGCTAACCAAGTAGCCTCAGATTCGTCCAAAGCACCACCCAATTGATAAAGTCCATAATCGGTGCGAATACAGACTTCATAAACCCAACCTTGGAGAGTTAGGAAAACGCCTAAAATCTCTTCAACATTCCCTTTTCGCCTACTGTAAGTATAATTAAATGTCTGCCGGATAATTTCAAAACGATTGCGTTCAAAGTAAATGTGAGTCTGTTTGCCAAAGGAAATTGCTAATCCAGCACCGAGGGCTGCGAACATTGTCAATCCAATAATAGGGTGTCCCGACACTATTATAAACAGTATTAGGAACAATATAAATGTCCCAAAACCTAGAAAAAAGAATAGACCCAAACAGCCGAATCTTTCAAGTTGTTTCGTTCCCCCAGATGTCAGATGAATTTCCATCTTTTCCGCCGATTTACTTAATTTTATAAAAGTAAAAGGTACAGGTATTTTTCTAGTATAATTACCGCGAGAAGGTCGAAATATTCCAGATTTCAGCGCTTGCAGTGCTTGCTTAGCATTACTGAATCGCTTTTCTATTGCTATTTCTGTCAGCTGCTCAATCCAAGCTACAAAACTGGGGTTTAGGGTGATGCGATCGCTAAATTGAATCCGCGAATCTTTCTGGGGTAAATCAGCAGGAGCAATACCCGTTAATAAGTGAATCAAAGTTGCTCCCAAAGCATATAAATCCGATGCAGGAACAGCCCTACCCCAAAATTGTTCTAACGGTGAATAACCGCTAGTTCCCACTACAGTAAACGTCACCCCCGTAAAAGCAGCTTTATCCTGAACTGCCCCAAAATCTACCAAATAAACTTGCTCATCTTCTGCTAAAATCAGATTACTCGGCTTGATATCGCGGTGCAGAACGGGCGGACTGAGTGAGTGCAAATAAATCAGAATATCCAGAACTTGGGTAGCAATGTTTTTCACCTGCTTTTCCGAAAAACGCTTACCTTGTTCTAATAATTCCTGTAGAGAAGCGCCGGGAATATAATCTTGCACTATCCCAAACCAAGGCAACCCTTCTCCTATTTGCCTATCGAGGGAAAAATAATCCCGATAGCGAGGAATTCGGGAGTGATTCAGATTCGCCAAAACTTGCGCTTCCCGTTCAAATAATTTCAATTCGTCCCACTGCATTTGAGGACTAAACGCCAGTAACTTAACAATTACCCGCTCGTTAGATTGTAAATCCCTGGCTAACCAAGTTTGACGACCTGCCGCAGTTCGTCCTAATCTTGCTTGGAGTTGATAGCGTTCCTGTAATATCTGTTCTGGCTGCAACATTAGCGATCGCTTCCTAGAAAGTGTATTTCTATATTGGCACTGCGCTACTTGTGTCGCCTACCCCAGGGGGATCTAGAAACCGGGTTTCTTGCTGCGTTCGCGTAGCGTGCCGGAGGCATATCTCTGGTGACAAAGCGACGATTAATCGATAGAAACAAAGGTGATTTGCGTAGAGCCTGAAAATGATTCTTGTGGGATGGGCATCTTGCCCGTCTGACGATCAATTAGATTGCGTAGGGTGCGTTAACCCAGTGTAACGCACCATTTTTGCTCGCGGTGCGTTACGGCGCGGATTACAATTTAAAAAAACAGTAAAATTAAATGCCGCGCCTATTATGACCAATTAGCAATTAGCAATTAGCAATTAGCAATCAAAAGAAATCCGCCATCCAAGGTTCAGCACCCGCAAATATCTGCGTCGCCGCTAAAACAGCATTATCTGTTCCTTCTAAATAACCGCTAACTTGTAACTGAGAAGGCGTATATAAACCCGTATAAAGCGGTGCAAGTCCGCGTATATTTAACTGCAATTCGCCTTTACCTCCCCGCGTCACCTCGCCTCGCCCAGCGGAAACGCTCAGCACAAAATTACCGTTATTTTCCGGCAATAATTCATCCACAACTGCCAAATGTAATTCGGTTTCCACCCCTGCCGTATAACCTCTACTCTCCAAAGCTTTAGCCACATCAATTATCCGCAGCATCCAGCGATCTAAATATCGCACCTTCGCGGTTTGTTCCGCCAGCAATAATAAGAAAGGATTGATGGCTGCACCCCGCCAAAACACTTTTTGAATTTGCGAACGGTGATCTGCTAAAAACATCCACAAACGTTGAGCCGCCGCTGCATTTAATGCTACCCAGTCCAGAATTACTATTTCGGATTCTTTGGCATCCTGTTTAAAAATAATGTAGCCTTGCGGCTGAGTTTGGGAACCGACTAGATAAGCATAAATTGTTTCTTTTTCTCGCGGTTGGATAATTGACTGCCAAATGGCTTCGTTTCTGTCTAAATTGCCGTTATTTTTTACTGCCCATTGGCGGTAATGCGAGCGAAATTCGTCGCAGTTGGGAGTAACTGCGTGCATTGGGAGGGCGCGAATTTGTTTTAGAGATGTTTGATTAACTGATAACCGCAGCGCATCCAGTCGCACTTCCAAACCAGCCGCCGTTCCCCCTTGTTCGTAACCCACCTGCCGATAAAGATACTGCGTCGCCGGATACAGTACCGAAATCGGCAGTTGTTTCGCCTGGATTTCTTTCAAAGTGCGGGTAAGCAACTCCACCGCCGCCCCCATTCCCCGATACTCTGGCGGTATTCCCACCGCCGCCAACCCTGCCATCGGCACGCGACATCCTCCAAACCACTGTCCCATTTCAAGTACAGCCAAACCACCCGCAACTTGTTCTCCCTGGCGAAGCACCCGGAAGTTTTCGGTGCCGATGCGGTTGAGATAAACAGACCATTCGCTGAGCGGCGAGTTGAAACACTGGCTGAGTATCGCTCCTAGCTGCTGAGCCTGTTCCGGGTTTGCAGGCGTGCCAAATTCAAAATTAGGTGTCATCGTCTTATCGCTACTTTAGCTGGAGACACAGGAGGCAGCAGCCCACCTCACTCGTTCCCAGGCTCAGCCTGGGAATGAAGATTTAGAGGCTCTGCCTCGCTAATTTTAGTTCTAGTCTCTTGAGCCAAAATGCGAAGAAATTTGAATATCTGACTTGATAAATTTACTTTGCTTAACAATCTACCCCGAAAAGCGTTAAACTTCATTGCGGAGTACCAAGATAGCAAGACTGTCATGGTACTTTCATTAATGTTGACAAACGGCTTAGAGACAGGAACGGAGAACACTGTGGCAACCCCAACACATCAATCTTTGGCCTCAACTGCTGCATTTCGTGAAGATTTTAGCGAGTACGTGGCTCACCTCCAGCTTCACATGGCGTTACAAGCCCGTAACTTGGTTCCCACCCTCACCCAAGCGGTAGATAGCCGCCAGCAGTTGCTACAGCAGACTCAAGCAGATTTTGAAAAGCTAGTTTCCAGACAAGGGTTTTGAGATACACCCGCGCAGAAACCGGGTTTTTTAGAAAAACCCGGTTTCTTAGGTTAACACAAACCTAAAACCGCGCACTATAATAAGAAATGTAAGACACGGGGCCTTAATGGTTTCGACAGGCTGGCGAACGCCGCCCCGTGATACAGGCCGAGAGTGAGTCTGCTCTCGTTAATACAAGGCTCAAAAAAAAGTAAATGCGAACAACATCGTTCCTTTTGCTCGTAAGGCTGCTCCTGTAGTTGCCTAATAACCCCTAAACAAGGTTCGAGCGTCTGTAGTCTGACTCCGTTAAGGGCTGCGGACAAACCCCAACGGATGCTCTAGAAAGTAGCCTCTGGTCAGCTTTCTAGCTAAGAATTAACCAGAGCATCCTGTCATCCGGGATAATGGATGGTTCCCGCTCTGAGGGTCAGAAGAGCTAAGCCTGTGAATGAGCGGTAGGTTAATACCCGGTTTGGACACGGGTTCGACTCCCGTAGGCTCCATTTTAAAACCACCCCGTACAATGAGTTACCGGGTGGTTTTTAAGTTTTTATGGGGAAATCGCTAATAATTTTAACCTGTGAGAATCCTGTTTGTAGTCAAGAATTTACCAAGTCGCTCGCTGAGTTTAAACGAAGTGAAAAGTTAGGCAGACAGCATTTTTGTTGTTTAAAATGCTTTGCACAGTGTAAAGGAATACGCAATTTTCAAAATAAGATTAATACAAGTACCGAACATTTACCAAAAGGCAGCGATCGCGATGATTTTTCGCCGTTTCGTTATTACTTTAAAATTATTAAAAAGTCAAGCAAACAGAGAAATAAAGAGTATTCTGTAACGCTCGAAGACCTAAAGTTTTTATGGGAGCAACAGCAAGGTATTTGTCCTTATACGGGATGGCATTTAGTGCTTTTACCTTGCGTAACTGACTGCGAGAATACGCCTTTAACGCCTAGAAGAGCTAGTGTGGATCGGAAAGATTGTGCCAAAGGGTACACGGTTGATAATATACAATTTGTGGCGGCGATCGCCAACTTCACCAAAAATGCTTTCACCTACCAAGATTTAATCGAATTTTGTCAAGCAGTAACTCAATATGACATTGGCAAAGCTGGATTAATAAAATCATCGATCGCAGAAAACAGGATAGATGAATGGTTGGTTCGCTATTATTTTAAAATGGCAAGAAAGAATGCAAAAGCAAAAGGCAAACAATGCACTATTAACCTGGAATACTTAAAATATTTGTGGGGAAAACAAGGTGGGCGCTGCCCTTATGCTGGATGGGAACTAGAGAATCCAGCAACAGCTAAAGATTGGGAGAATTATAGATTTCACCCGAAGAGAGCAAGTTTGGATAGGATAGATCCCCATCGAGGCTACGTGCCGGGAAACGTGCAGTTTGTGTCGGTCATAGCCAACTTTGGTAAGAGAGATTTTAAGGAAGAGGAACTGATAGAATTTTGTCAAGCTGTGGCGGAATATAGGGGTAGGAATGGTTAAGGTGAAGGAGCGATCGCCTACCATAAACTAAACTTGAATTAAGCCGTTGCTATTCACCTTAAGAATTATGTTTGAAAAAATTCTAGTTCCCATCGATAATTCCCCCAGTAGCAAACAGGCGTTTGAGCAAGGCATGTTCTTGGCAAAAGCCACAGGTGCTAGTTTAATGCTAGTTAACGTCTCATCCCTAGCTGGATTGGATTCCGGCTATCCCAACTTGGTGATGCCTATTGCGAACGCTGCTTACATCTCCGCGCAAACCGAGGCTTTGCAAAATTACCTACAGCAGTGGGAGATAATGAAACAGCAAGACTTGGAATTGCTGAAATCTTTGGCAGAAGAGGCTAAAGAGGTAGGAATTGCTACAGAGTACGCACAACCGATCGGCGATCCGGGTAAAGAGATTTGTCAGCTGGCGCGTAGTTGGGGAGCCAGTTTGATTGTCATGGGTCGCCGGGGTCACACGGGATTGAGCGAACTGATTCAAGGTAGCGTTAGTAACTACGTTACCCACCATGCGCCTTGTTCGGTACTGACAGTGCAAGGGAAGGAAGGGGGGGAGGTGTGAGAGTGCGATCGCGCACTTTGTCAGGAGTTACGCAAATCCACCTTTGTTTCTATTGATTAATCGTCGCTGAGAAACTAGAGATCCACGAAGAAACCCGGTTTCTGGCTTTGTGTCAAATTCCACAAAATTGAAATATCCGCGTCACAACAGCGTCAAAACGATTAGTCACTATAAACATAGTTAAATTATTTAACTCCTCACACACCAATCAGAAGCCTAGAGGTCGGTCGCCCTGGGCTTTTTTATTTTGGGGTCTACCTCTCCTAGCGCACAGCACAAAATGAGTATTAAGATCGTCATCTCCCAGCAGAAGTGAAGGCACAATAGCCATATCTAGACTAGGAGGAAAGTCCGCCCATGCAGCCGATTCGCACTTTTAACGTTACTCCCGCCCTGCCCCCGCGACTCGAACCCTTGCGGCGGCTAGCCTACAATATGCACTGGGATTGGAATGCAGATACTAAAGACCTGTTCCGCCGCCTCGACCGCGACTTGTGGGAATCGAGTCGCCACAACCCAGTTTTAATGTTAGGCACGATTTCCCAAGCGCGCTTGCAGGAAGTTGCCGAAGATGAAGGCTTTATCGCCCAGATGGAACGCGCCGTCCAACAATTAGACGACTACCATCACCGATTAACTTGGTATCACAAAAATCGCAAATTGGGTAATGGGTCATCGGTAATAGGTCATGGGGAAGAAGACTCTACACCCATTACCAATTACCCCTTACCCAATACCCAAAAAGAGTGCTATGCCTACT
>DNGJ01000461.1 GCA_003486305.1 Cyanobacteria bacterium UBA11371 | reverse complement strand
AGGATAACTTTTCGCGAAGCGTGATAAGCACCCAATCGATTTTTTAATTTCTTGTGATTGACTGCCACTTTAATCGCCACGCTGGCATCAATTAAACCGATTAGTGTCGTGGGAATGCGGATATAATTGCTGCTGCGACGATATGCCGAACAAGCAAACCCCGCTACATCGGTAATTAACCCGCCGCCAATTACTAAAACTGGCTCTTTGCGAATTAATCCAAAGTCGGCGAAAGCATCGACAATTTTCTCTACCGTCTGGAGATTTTTTTCTAATTCCGGAATCGAGATTGGAAAAACGGTAAGGTCAATGTCGTAGTGCTTGAAATACGACTCGATTTGCTCGCCATACAAGCGATTAACATTGGCATCAACAACTGCAAGGCAGCGTCCGAATTTTTTGTAGTTGTCGGCTACTTCTGGGTTTTCGATATTGAAAGCACCGTTCGCGTAGACGAGACTATACTCAATCTTTTCGTAGCCTTCTACGTGAAATGCCGTTTCAGTCGCTTCTAGTTTCGTTTGAACGATACTCATGTTGGTTGATTGTTTTCCATTATACATTCAGTCAAACGGGCAAAGAACACAGCAAATTGAATCCAAAAGCGTTTGCAAGCTTTTGGGTTATACGCTGGTAATTCCTTGCTTATTTAGACAAACTCCAGCATTCAGGGCTGCCTTTTTTCCCATATAGAGTATAAATCAAACGAGGTTGATAATTTCAGCTTTCGCACTTCGCCCAACTCAACCTCTTGTGATTATACAGATAAGCGGGATTTTTGCCACATCTTCGTCGCCAAGCCGCCGACTGTGGTCTTTGCTACACGTTGGATAGTAAAACATCTGTTCCCGCCGTGACATCTCTACAAAGGAGTAGGTAAAATTTCAGCTTTTCATGTTACAATAGCCACCCATTTTCTAAATCGCGAATGCGATCGCGCGAGTGGCAGGCGGTAATCGTTTACACCCGTTTTATTAGTTTTTTGCGTAATTTCAGAGTATCTTAAGAGTCTGTGGGAAAAATTAGATTTATTTGAAGGGCGGGCGCGACGCCCACCCCACAAGAATTTTTCTGGTTTTGTGGGGTGGGTCGAAAAGCCCGCCTCAAATATTTTTTCCCCGTATATCTGTATGCGAATGCGCGAGCTTTTACCGATTACCATTCTTACCGAGTAACAACTCAAATTCAGTCCGTAATGAATTAACATCCGCTACTCTTCCGACTAATAAATTTTCGCTTCCCGCATCTAGTAGGCGCGCTTTCCAATAGCCGATTGTCTCCGAGTTTTTCATCCAGTAGTCAATTACGGTGTCTACTACTTTATCCAAATTCCAATCTTTATAATGCACGGCATTTTCTACCGATTGAATTAATGCGTCGAGGGTGCATTTATGCGTCGCCACGTATTCCACCCCCGTCGGTGTTTTTTGCTGCTTCTCTTGTTGCTGGTTAAAAAAGTACAGAATCGGAGAAACCCCCAGGATATCAAAAGTGTAGTTCATACTCAACTCCTAAAATGATTTTGGTTGCAAGGCTTAGCACTCTTTGCGTTTTAGTGCTAAACTGGATTGGGGTTTTAAATTAGCACTCTGACGGTTTTAGTGCTAAATTTAAATTGGGTTTGTTTTAGCACTCACCGTCTTTTAGTGCTAAGGTAAAACGCCGGATAAAACGTCCGTTGCGGGTGTATTAGTTGTATAATTACTAATATTAATACTAAGTTAGAAAAGATGGTATAGTAACTAAATTTACAAATTAGTTACTTCAGGGCAAGTTATCCTGATGACAGATGTTAGAACAATATAAAGGTGAACTGGCGGCGCTTTTAGCCGCATTTTTATGGGCGGCGGCTTCAACGGTATACTCGCGGCTGGGGCCTATGATACCGCCGTTGGAGTTAAACTTGCTCAAAGGAGTGGTAGCGATCGCATTCCTCATCCTCACCCTCGCCATCCAGGGTGAATGGCTACCAGACTTGAATTGGGTAGCGATTGGTTTTCTCCTCACGAGCGGTATATTCGGAATAGGCATCGGCGACACGGCTTTTTTTTGGGCGATCAATCTACTAGGAGCGCGACGGACGCTATTATTAAAAACATTGACTTCTCCCTTAGTAGCATTGCTGGCGCTAATTTTCTTACAGGAAACACTAACGCCGACGGACTGGTGCGGTATTTTATTAACCCTATTGGGAATCGCATGGGTAATTAGCGAACGAGTTTCTGCCACAACAGATACAACTAACCACTTCCTACAAGGAATTGGCTGGGCAATTGTAGCGACATTGGGAGATGCAACGGGTGCAATTTTATCTCGCGCGGCACTAACTCAATCTAATATTATCCCCATGTGGAGTACCCTGTTGCGATTGAGTGCTGGCGTCTTGGTATTGCTGCTGTGGCTATTCGTAAAACGTAGAGGAGCAGAGGAGCAGAATGGCAGAGGAGAAATTAATAAGTTCTCGCCCAAATTATTAGGAATTATCGCCATCACTGCATTTTTCAGTACGTACTTGGGAATCTTTCTTCAGCAGATTTCGCTCAAATTTACTGCCGCTGGAATTGCTCAAACCTTGGGCGCGAATAGCCCTTTATTTGTTCTACCTTTTGCGATTTGGATGGGCGATAAAGTCAGTTTAAGAGCATTTTTGGGAGTGTTAGTCGCTTTGGCTGGGGTGTGGTTATTGTTTAAAGTTTGATCGATATAAACCCGGTTGCTTTAATAATACCTTCGCCAAAATTCGACAACCTCAAAGGGTATCGCTATTGCGTTCAAAGGCTGCCTACGCAGCCTGCAAAGATTGAAGCCTGCGGAGGCAGGCTTTGTTTGTGTAGCCACACCATGCACGGGTGTAGGCGTTGCATAAAATAGGTGAAGGTATTGTTTAAGCAACCGTTTAATATTCCACAATTTCAACCAAATCTTCAATCGAAATATCGAACGCGCGAGCTATTTTATGTATAGCCGTGTAGTCAACAGTTGCCATGCCTTGAGATTTAGCATAAGTGGCAATTGTTGTGTAAGGGATACCTGTTTTATTAGAGACTTCTTTGAGCGTCCAACCCCTTTCTTGAGCAAATTCTCGAACTCGCCGCCTAATTAGTCCCATTTCACCGCTTGACAAATACGAGTATTTGTAAAAATAACATATTGGCTTTTGTTTGCAATGCCAGTATTTATCAAAAAAATAGGCGATCGCTCTCCACCCAACCTCTTGACGAATGGAACCAATAGCGCTATGCTCTCTTTTTAAGGTTGTTTTCCTTGACCGGACGGCAACCTGATTCGCCCAAAAACCTAGTATCGCTACCCAAAGCTGTTGAAGCAGCAATGGATAGCTTGACCCCCCAAACTGTTAAGCGCAGTCCGGGAGGCTAATTGAGAATTGTAACATTTTCTCTGTAGCCACCCTGCTTTTAGCTGCCGTGCGGGGTGGCTAGATTTTTGGGTTTTCATTGGAAAAGCTCAAAATAAGGAGAAAATATGATGACCGAAGAGTTCTTGCGGGACTTGATTGAATCTGCATGTCCAAATTCTGACGCAGAGGAAGACGATCGGGAAGTCGTGCAGATATTGATTATCAGTTCTCGCGATGGGGTGATCGAAACAATTCACACCTTGTACGCAAAAGATTTTGCCCAAGTTGATGAATGGAGTCCGCCGCAACCAACGAAAAAACCTGGTAAAGTGGTAACCATTCTTACCCGTTATCGCAAACGACGACCGATTAAATTAGCGCCGAGAAAATCGGGACGTTAATTTTTAGATTTGTAGGGGCACGGCACGATTAAATATTCGACACCAGCCGTGTCCCTACTTGGCGATCGCAAAATGCCACAAGAGATCGAGTATGTTATCAATCCTCAGTGAAACAGAAGAAGATATAGCAGCGATTCGCGAGGTAGTCACCGCAGCATTTAATCGCCCAAACGAAGCTGAATTAGTAGAAATTATCCGCAATTCGCCTAATTTTATCCCCGAACTTTCCTTAGTTGCGAAAGCAGATGGGAAAGTGCTGGGGCATGTTTTATTCAGCCTTGTTGCAATCGAAACACAAAAGGGGAATGTGGAAGCGATCGCATTAGCCCCCCTGTGCGTCACACCCACGCATCAGCGCCAAAGCATCGGCGCGCAACTCGTACAAGCAGGATTAACAAAGTGTCGCGAATTAGACCATAACATTATCATCCTTGTTGGTCATCCCCACTACTATCCACGCTTCGGATTTCAAAAAGCAAGTAAATTCGGCATCCAAGCACCATTTACAGTTCCAGACGAAGCATTTATGGTATTAGAACTAAAACCTGGCGCCTTAGCAGGTATCAGCGGCATCGTGCGATATCCTGAGTATTTTAACGAAGTTTAAAATAATGAATAACCAACTTAAACTAGACCAATATAAACAACAAATCGCTGATTTATACAGCCGCAGAAGCGACACCTACGATCAAAGCGAGTGGCATCAGCAAATAGCCCATCGCCTCGTCGAATACGCACAGATTGGTCGGGGACAGCAAGTGTTAGACATGGCAACGGGAACGGGAATGGTAGCAATAGAAGCAGCCCAAATAGTAGGCGATGAAGGAAGAGTAATTGCGGTAGATATTTCCACAGGAATGCTGGAACAACTAAAACGGAAAATTGAAACATTAAAATTAAACAACATTGAGATAATGCTAGCAGATGCCGAAGCATTAGAACTGACGGAAAATAGTTGCGATCGCATCCTATGTTCCTCCGCACTAATATGGCTGATGGACATTCCCGCCACATTACGAATTTGGCATCAATTCCTCAAACCAGGAGGAATAATTGGCTTTCACGGATTTGCAGACACAGCATTTATTGGCGGCGTTATCCAGAAACAAGTTCTCAAAAAATATGGTGTTTCCTTAATCTATAACGACATCACAGGCACAGCAGAAAAATGCCATAACTTACTGCAACAAGCTGGCTTTAAAGACATTGAAGTTAAAACCGAACAATATGGCAACTATATCAGCCTAGAACAAGC
>DNGJ01000031.1:411-14111 GCA_003486305.1 Cyanobacteria bacterium UBA11371 | reverse complement strand
GGAAGTTATATGATGTCCGTTGAATTGCCCATAATAAAAAACATCACTCTGTTGTTGCGTAGGGACACGGCATCAGAGATATATCGGATAAACAATGGACGTTGATCTTGCCGTGTCCCGGCTGCTAATTATGGGTAATTTTAAGGACATGATATAAGCCCTGTTTTCCTAGCTTCTGGAGTTGGATTGGGACGATTTTGTATCCAACCAAATAATGCAGCAGCACCAACCAAAACTAAGGTGATGCCCGTCACGAGTTGCAGCATGATACTGTAGCGCATAACAGAATTGGTAATTGGTAATTGGTAATTGGTAATTGGTAATTGGAGTAGGGGATGAGAGCATTTGCGCTGTTATCGTGTCGGTAAACCTGAAATAGTTCTACGCAAATGCTCTCATCCCTTACAAGCTATTAGCCATTAGCCATTAGCACTTAAACAAGGTTGAAATGTTCCAAGTGGACGTTTGTAACTGGAACGTCAAGTTCGTGCAAGGCTAACTCTACTTGATCCATCATTTTAGGTGAGGCACAGATAAAATAATTCCTTGTTCCTCGCCGTTCGGGAATGTAGCGTTCTAGCAATTGCCAACCCAATAAACCCAAGGGCAACTGAAAAATCGAGCCAAAAACCCCGATCGTCAAAAGGGGGATAAATTAGCAGCAACAGCAGGGGCAATAGGGTAATAAATAAGTATGCCCCTATCCAACAAAATGCTATAAAAATGGGACTTCGCCTCAAGAGACTTTGCATCGGGAT
Source organism: Cyanobacteria bacterium UBA11371 (assembly GCA_003486305.1). GTDB lineage: Bacteria > Cyanobacteriota > Cyanobacteriia > Cyanobacteriales > Aerosakkonemataceae > Microseira. The sequence continues at coordinate 13,353 of DNGJ01000031.1, read as the reverse complement.
CGATCTCCTAACTACGTTGTTGAGAAGCTTGGGCGCGTCTATTTACTTCTGCCCAATTCACCACATTCCACCAATTATCTAAATACTCGGCGCGGCGGTTTTGGTATCTCAGGTAATAGGCATGTTCCCACACATCATTGCCCATAATTGGATAGTTGCCGTCCATAATTGGGCTATCTTGATTGGGCGTTGATACGATTTGCAGTTGTCCTTGGGGATTGCGGACTAACCAAACCCATCCGCTACCAAAGCGATCGCCACCCGCAGAGTTAAACTGTTTCCTAAAGCCATCAAAACTGCCAAAAGTTTGATTGATTTCTTGCGCTATTTCCCCTGTCGGTTGTCCCCCTCCGTTGGGACTCATAATTTGCCAAAAAATCGTATGGTTCAGGTGACCGCCACCGTTATTGCGTACCGTATTGCGAATATTTTCCGGCACGCTATTTAAGTCGCGCAACAAAGATTCAACGCTTCTGTTTTGCAAGTCGGGAGACTGTTTGATTGCCTCGTTGAGGTTGTTGACATAGGCGGCGTGATGTCTATCGTGATGCAATTGCATTGTTTGGGCATCAATTGCTTTTTCTAGCGCTCCAAAAGCGTAAGGCAATGGTGGTAACTGTGCTGGTAAAGTAGCTTCGCTGTTAACAGAAGCGACGCGAGGAAAGTTAGCAGGTGTTTGTGCTGTTGTAGGTGTCGCTGTAGGAGTTGCAGTTGTCGTGGTTTGTGACTGGGTTACTGGTGTGGTTTGACAAGAGAATAGCAGGATGACCATTCCTATTCCTACTAGAAAAAACCCCATAATTAAACTTTTTCATGATTCTTGTTCTCAAAAATAGTTTATCCAATCTTGTGGGGTGGGCATCTTGCCCGCCTTTGTGTTTGGGCGGGCAGGATGTCCACCCCACAAGAGGTAGTTGGATATTTTTTTATTGGCCCGTCCATTCAACAATGAGTCTGTTAAAAAACAGGTGGCAAAATCGTCAACAGGATCGAGTTAACGATCGCTAAAGTAATTGACCCAAGTAAAGCGCTCCAGAAGCCATACCGTAAGCTAAATCCAGGCACGAGCGCCGCTGATATGCCAAAGATAATGGCATTCAAAACAAAGAAGAATAATCCCAAACTAACGAGGATAACGGGCAAGGTTAAAATTGTAAGAATCGGCAGCAAAACCGCATTTAATATCCCAAAAACAGCCGCCGAAATTGCTGCTTTTCCCAAACTGTCTATGTCAATTCCCAGAAAGGGAATTCTGGAAATAATCAAAAAACTGATTGTGGTAACTAACCAAATGACTATCATAAGAATCGCACTCCTAAATTATCAGGTAACTCCTGCCAAAAGCCGCAAAATGATAGTGTTAATAATTGACAAGGTAATTGAACCAAGTAAAGCGCTCCAAAAACCATAACGGAGGCGAAATCCAGGCACGATCGCTGCTGATATGCCAAAAATGATGGCATTCAAAATAAAGAAGAATAACCCCACGGTCAGGATAATGAATGGCAAGGTAAAAAAGCTGAGAATTGGGAGTAAAATCGCGTTCAAAATTCCCACAACACCGGCGGAAATTACGGCTTTACCAAAGCTATCGATTTCAATTCCCAGAAACGGCAATCTGGCAATAATTAAAAAGCTGATAGTGGTGACTAACCAAGTGATAAGGATACCTGTCATAATCGGTTCTCTTTGGATTGCAGAAAGTCCCTTCGTGTCCGCTTCGACATCGCGCGGGGGCGGGTTTATCAAAATAATTCGCTTGGGTTTAAACGGGACTGGTAAAACCCACACCGTAAGCAACATTAACCGTACAAGTCCGATACTACCGGATTCGATATCATGCGATCGCCAGCAAGATAAAATCAAGAAACATGAGTTATCAATTATCAGTCTTCAATCAGAGGTATAGCTGATAATTGATAACCCTTCAGGCTTCCAGATTCCACCTATCTTCAGGATCGAAGCTAAATGTGACTAGAAAGTGACAGCATTGAATTAAGAAACCGGGTTTCTCTGAAAAATCGTTGAGCAAGGAAAGAGATCTACTCAGAAACCCGGTTTCTTTTCTCCTTAAACCCGCGAAGCCCCAAGTGTTTCGCATTCATGGGAAAACGGTATTAGGAATTGGGAGGATCGAGGCGATTGATAAATGCTGCCACCACAATCATCGGTAGTGCGGGAATTAGGCAAATTAGCCATTGATTCAAGTTCAGGGGTGCTGTTTCAAATAAGACATTCATTGCGCCCCACTGGCTGAACAGAATTTGCAGGAAAATGGTGCAAACAATGCCAATTGCGATCGCTCTCCCCCCTTTAATCGCCCCTGCCCTACCCCTGAGTTTTGCCACCATCGCCGCACCCAACTCGCTGATGCTCAATAGATAAATTACTCTTCCGGCAATTAAAGCCTGTATTGCCATTGTGCGCGCCACCGCAATATCTCCATAAGCTTGTCGCGCCCATTCAAACATGCCAAAAATCAGAATCCAGTTGAATGCCGAAACGGCTAGAATTCTGTGGAACAGTTTGCCCGATAACAACGGTTCGCGGGGATTGCGCGGGGGTTGTTGCATCAAACCGTCGGATTTGGGTTCAAATGCTAAGGGAACCGTCATCGTCACCGAGTTGACCATATTCAGCCACAAAACTTGCAGCGCTAGAATCGGTAAATCTCTTGCCAGCAAGGCGCTAATCAGAATCGTCATCGATTCGCCGCCATTAACGGGGAGAATGAAAGCGATCGCTTTTCGCAAGTTCTGATAAACTGTCCGCCCCTCTTCTACCGCTGCTTCAATCGAAGCAAAGTTATCATCGGTGAGCAGCATATCGGCAGCTTCTTTCGCCACATCGGTTCCCGTCTTGCCCATTGCAATGCCAATATCCGCTTGCTTAAGTGCTGCGGCATCGTTTACCCCATCCCCAGTCATGGCGACGATTTCCCCCTGAGATTGCAACGCCGTTACCAGGCGGAGTTTCTGTGCGGGAGAAACTCTGGCAAATACAACCCCGGTTTCAGCTGCCTGAGTTAGTTGCCCACTATCCATTTGTTCTAATTCTTGCCCGGAAAATGCCAGGACTTGACTGTCTTTGTGCAAACCAATGCGTTGGGCGATCGCTCTCGCAGTAGCGATATGATCTCCGGTAATCATTTTTACCTGAATTCCCGCAGATTGACAGGCATTTACAGCTGCGATCGCTTCCCTTCGGGGTGGATCGATCATGCCCTGCAATCCAATAAAAATTAGATTCGTCTCCACATCTTCATGACTGAGGGAAGTTCTCTGCCGTCTTTCTTTTGGCGTTAAGGGTTTCTTCGCCAATGCCAGCACTCGCAATCCCCGTTTTGCCATTTTCTCAACTTCGGTTTCAATTAAGTCCCGATCGAGAGGCATCAAATTTCCAAAGGCGTCTACCATCTGCCAACAGCGATTCAGAACGGTTTCCACCGAACCTTTGAGGTAGATGACATAAGGAGAAGACCAGACACCCTCGCTGTGGGCGACTTCCCATGCTTGACTATCTAATTGATGCAGCGTTGCCATGAATTGAAATTCTGACTCAAAGGGAATCGTATCGAGTCGAGGCATCGCTTGATTCAGTTGCAAACCATCCAGTCCAGCTTTTCGCGCCACAGCAATCAAAGCGCCCTCAGTCGGATCGCCCACTACCCCCCATTGCCCGTCTTTTTGCTCCAAATGAGCATCGTTGCACAGCAAACCCGCAATTAAACATTCCTCCAATGCCGGAACTGTATAGGGATCGAGGGATTCCCCATCCAGGTAAAAATCGCCTTCTGCACTGTATCCCGTGCCGCTGACCGAGTACTGCTGTCCTCCTACGTAAATCGCTTGCACCGTCATTTGATTTTCTGTCAACGTGCCCGTTTTATCCGAGCAAATTACCGTAGCGCTGCCCAATGCTTCCACCGCAGGCAGCTTGCGAATAATCGCATGACGGCGTGCCATCCGATCTACCCCAATTGCCAGGGTAACGGTTACTACCGCAGGCAATCCTTCGGGAATCGCACTCACCGCCAGTGCTACCGCTGCCTCAAACATGCCCGTCCAAGACTGACCCTGCCCAATGCCGACAGCAAAAGTTACCGTTGCCAGGAATAGAATTACGTAGAGCAGGGTTTGGCTGAATTTAGCGAACTTGCGCGTGAGAGGCGTACTCAAGCTCGTTTGTTGCTCGATTGACTGGGAAATTTGTCCCACTTCCGTAGCATTTCCCGTCGCCACCACGATCCCGCTACCCTGTCCAGAGGTGACAAAACTACCCGCATACGCCATATTTACCCGTTCTGCGAGGGGAGTGTCCGAACTCAGCGGCTGGGTTTGCTTTTCTACTGGGAGGGATTCTCCGGTCAAGGCAGATTCGTTGACTTGCAGATTGCGAACGGTTACCAGGCGCAAATCTGCCGGAATTTTATCGCCGGAAGTCAGCAGTACCAAATCGCCTGGGACAAGTTCTCCCGAAGGAATGCGGATTTTCTTGCCCTCGCGCACTACTGTAGCTTCCGTCGAGACGGCTTTTGCTAAAGCGGCGATCGCTCCTTCTGCTTTCGACTCTTGCACAAACCCAATAATCGCATTAATTACCGTCACGCCCCAGATAACAGCCGCATTCGTCCAAGATCCCAACAGCGCCTTAATTAAACCCGCAACTAGCAAAATGTACAGCAACGCTTGATTGAATTGCAGCAGAAACCGCAGCCAAGCAGGTTTTCCCGGTTTAGCTGCCAGTTCGTTAAACCCATACAGATCCAGACGAGCGACAATTTCTGTTGCTCTCAAACCTGTTTCCAGGTCAGTGTCGAGTCGCTGTGCAACTTCTGTTGCTGGCAATTCAAGATAAGGATGTAAAAGTGGTTTAGCTGGTTGAGTAAGTGTCATATCAAAGAATGAATTATGTGAATTCTGCGGTTATTAGCCAATCAATAACTTAGGGAATCGCACGAGTAATTTTTCAATTTGCTCTGAGTCAATGACTTTACCCGTACTAAAAACTTCGCCATTAACGACTACAGCCGGAGTCGAGAGACTTCCCCGTTTAGCAATTTCACTTGGATCGGTGACTTGAGAGACTTCTGCCTTGATTTTTAGTTTGGCGATCGCCGCCCGTAAATTCTCGATTAATTGACAATTCTTTTGGCTTTTAATGCCAATAATTTCTACTTTGTTGGCTGACATACGCTTTTCCAATCCCCAAAAAACTTCAGCAGCAACGCGCGAACTTAACATAGACAGGCTCATCCCTACCAAAATCCTTCTCCCAGTGTTTAGAATACATCTCGAAGATAGCTGTTATAAGTCAGGATACCGGGGAGAAATCGGGGGGATTTCGGGGGGACAAAAGTTATAAAAAAACCCGCTCTAGAGACTAGAGCGGGTGTAAAATGTGGTGTGGAGTGTAAAACGCTAGGAGTTTTTATTCATTTTATATTGCTTTTGACTCTAAAGTTTCAATTATACCATTTTAATTCAATTTAAAATCAATCCTATAAATAATAACATAACACCCAGTATTTCTAGGGCTAAAAAAACATTGCTTCGCTCAATTGAAAGCTCCCAGCAAGCAAAGAAAATCAGCCCTAACCCAATCTCTAGTAAAAACCGAATTTCCAGAAAAAGTAGGAGAAAGAGTGCAGCCAAAAGCAGGGTTATCTCAGCCCTGATTAGCTTTCTCCAGAAGAGCCTTCGGAACTTGCACCGGCGCTGTTTTCCTGCTGGAGATAGCTGTTGGCGGAGCATAGCTGAAGCCTGGGTAATATGATGTCGGTTGAATTGCCCATAATAAAAAACCTCACTCTGTCGTTGCGTAGGGACACGGCATCTGACGATATCTCGGACAAACAGATGGCCTTGCTCGTGCCGTGTCCCGGCTGATGATTATGGGTAATAGACCGGACATGATATAAGTGGATTTTGAAAGCATTTCATGTTTTTGAGAGATAGCCAGGGAATGAATTCCCTGGCAAGTTTTCATCACAAGGAGTGATATCATGTCCCTTCGCAATGGTAGTGTATAGTAGGGGCGGGTTTTACGAGAGATATTTGAAGGTTACCCAAAAAATAAATAAACCCGCCCCTTAGTGCAGCTACCGATGCCAGCGGACATGATATGAGTGAGAGGTTATCTTATTTGAACTTACCGCTTAGCAGTTAAGAAACCGAGAGTAAATCGGGGAGATTTCGGGGGGAAAGAGCGGGAAAATTGCCAAAAAAATCCCCGTTCTGCTTGCTTGCTACAGAGCGGGAAGAAAAAACTGATAACGAATTTTATAGCGGATTGCAGCCGTATGAGGTACACCTTGGTTTGTGTAGCGGTACCCTTAAGGGTACCGCTACACAAAAGGCGCGATAACGCTTTCCCTCATCCACTTGCAATCCGCTGTAAGCTCTATTTTCAGGCATGTAGCTAAGCTGTTGTTCTCACATAAAAAAGGTAAAGGGAGAGCGAGGTAAGAAAAATCAATGGTTTTCCCGTCGTGAGAAATCCCTCTCCCCCAAGTTTTGTGAACCCAACTTGTTAGCTCAACAGTCTTACTATTAATTACTATTTAAAAGCCAAGAAATCGAGAGGATTTCGGGGGGATTTCGGGGGGATTTCGGCAAAGAAATCGGGTTGCTATGGAAAATCGTGGTTGGGAAAGCAGAGGAAACTAAGGTGATGGCCTAACTGAGCTGCTTCATGCGATAGCCGAGGCCGTGAACGGTTTCGATCAAATCATCAGGAGCGCCTGCGGCGCGGAGTTTTTGACGCAAAGTTCTAATGTGGGTTTTGACGGCTTCTTCGGTGGGAGACTCATCCATCGACCACAAGCGTTCAATAATTCCCGGTCTGCTCAAAACGCGGCGACCGTTGCTCACGAGTAACTCCAACAGCGCATACTCTTTGGGGGTGAGGTGCAGCAGTTGCCCTTCAAACGTCACCTCGTAGGTATCGGGGTCAAGAGAGAGACTACCCCAAGAGAGTTTAGAACGGGTGGTGGAACTCTTGCGCCGCAGCAGCGCTCGAATTTGAGCCATCAACTCTTCCAGGTCAAAGGGTTTTACCATGTAGGCATCGGCTCCCGCATCGAGGCCGATAATTTTGTCAGCAATCGTGTCGCGAGCCGTTAACATCAGGACAGGGATAGAAAAGTTGCGATCGCGCAGTTTCTGACAAAACAGCAGACCATTCATCTTCGGCAGCGTGATGTCCAACAGCACCAGGTCGTATTCCAGAGTTTCTATCCAATTCCACGCCATCTCTCCATCTTGCGCCACATCGACCGTGTAGTGACGATTCGTTAGCGCCTCCGTCAGCATATCCGCAATCTGCACGTCATCCTCAACAACCAAAATACGCATGGCAATTTTAGATTTTAGATTTTAGATTTTAGATTTTTTAGATTATCCATGAAATGGTCACTTGAAGGAAAATGGATTACCGGCGGATTCAGCTTAGCACTTGTACTCATGGGTGCTGTTAGCTTCATTTCCTATCAAAATGCAACCCAATTAGCTGAAAGTGCCAAGCAAGTTCGACAAACAAATCAAGTCCTCAAAGCCATCACCGCTATTTCTGCAACTCTCACCGATGCGGAATCTGGGCGACGGGGTTACATTTTATTCAGCGATCCAGAAGAACTCGAGCGATACAACCAAGCCGTTGAAAGGCTCAAACAACAAATTGATAAACTAAGGCAACCCCTCGACGATACACCCATCCAGCGCCAGCGTCTTGATACTTTAGAATCTTTAATTGCCCAAAGGTTGGACTTATTTCAAAGTGTTATCGACCAGCACCAAAAAGCCCCAGGGAGATTCTCTGCTCAAGACCCACTGATTGTTCAAACAAAGCGAAATCAAGAAGAAATCCGCCGACTGATTCAGGATTTAGTCACCGAAGAAGAAGAACTGTTAGAGACGCAGGTGGAACAATCGCAAGCTAATTTTCAATTCAGGATGTGGCTTGAATTGCTGGGTACGTTATTGACCTTTATCATTTTTTTTGGCGTTTATGCTTTGCTCTATCGCCAGATGGTGAAACGCCAACAAGCAGAAACCCTTCAGCGAGCATTAGCTCAAGAAAAAGAACTCAGCGAACTCAAGCTGCAATTTTTCTCGATGGTTTCCCACGAATTTCGCACTCCCCTGAGTCTGATTGTAGGTTCGGCGCAATTGTTAGGGGAAAGCCTCAAATCAGTTGTGGAACCAGCCAAACTTAAAAATCTGTATCGCATTCAATCTTCAGCCAAAGTCATGACTCAATTGCTGAGCGATATTCTTACCCTAGCAAGAGCAGATGCGGGAAAGCTAGAATGCAATCCAAGTTTAGTAGAGGTGCAGACATTCTGCCTTAATTTAGTAGAAGATTTTCAGGTTTTCAGCGAGTCGAAGCGCACGATAAAATTCATCAAACAGGGAAGCTGCACCCACGCATATTTGGATGAAAAATTGCTGTATTCAATTCTCAGCAATCTACTTTCCAACGCGATTAAATATTCTGATCCAGAAAGTACCGTTTATTTCACATTGATTTGCGAACCGGATGCAGTCACTTTTCAAATTAGAGACGAAGGCATTGGGATAGATATCCAAGAACAACAAAAGCTTTATGACCCCTTCAGCCGAGGCAAGAATGCTAGGGAAATTATGGGTACAGGATTGGGGTTAGCCGTGGTTAAAAAATGTCTGGATCTCCATCGAGGTGAAATTTATGTCGATAGTAAAGTAGGAATTGGCACGACATTTACTGTGAGAATTACCCAAGGAAAATAGAAGAAAAGCTAAGATTGTCAAAGCCTCATTTAAATTGAATTGAATCTAGAAATTTATAAATTTAAGGGCGGCGGTTGTATAATCCAAATATAGGGCCAAGAATCGCCCCAAAAACAAAGCCTCCAGCGTGCGCCCAGTATGCTATGCCGCCACTTTCCATGCCAACGTTGGTGCGAACTTGTAAGCTAGCAAGTCCGTAAAAAGCTTGCTGGAAAAACCAAAATCCCAAAAATAAATAAGCAGGAAGCCGTGCGGTAGTGATAAAGAATCCCAAGGGAATTAAAGTTAAAATTTCGGCGCGCGGGAAGCGGAGAATATACGCACCCAACACCCCTGCGATCGCACCACTCGCACCCAAGGAAGGAATAGTAGAATTTATTGAGAACACCCACTGACTCAGCCCTGCTAAAACTCCGCAGCTTAGGTAAAAAATCAAATATTTTATATGACCCAAGCGGTCTTCAATGTTATTGCCAAAAATCCACAAAAATAACATATTTCCCGCAATATGCAAAAATCCTCCATGTAAAAATTGCGATGTAATCAACGTCATCGCTTCAGGAATACCCTGGCTTTCTGCGCCAATCGGACAAGTGGCTGAAAGCTGGCAGGGTACTAACGCCGCAGCGTATAAAAACCTCTGTAAATCTTGCCGCGTTAGGCTCACTTGATACAGAAAAACCAGAATATTAGCCGCAATTAACCCATAGTTAACATATGCGGTGGTTGTGGTGGGGTTGTTATCGCGTAATGGAACCACGTTTTTTTTCCTGTGACAATGGAACATTTGTATTGAGCGTATAGGGGGAGTGCTTTTTAGCCAATTCTTCAAAGTCCTCCTTGTCCCATTGTTTACGATATCAATGCAACCAAACGCGATATTAGGGAGTAGTTCCTGGTGCTGGAGTAGTCGCGGGTGGAGATCCTGGTGTTGGACTAGCTGCGGGTGGAACTGCTGGTGCTGGAGTAGTCGCGGGTGGAACTGTTGGTGTTGGAGTTTGCGTATTAGGCTGGCAAGCACCGATAAGTAAGTTCAATCCCAAAAATGAAGCTAGAACAAAGAATTTTTTCGTCATGATTACCTACGGAAAAATTAAATACAAAACACAGGCAAAATTTGCTTTATTGTTGATCGTGTGGTTATGTTTTACATCCTCCTATGGTTATATCTCCTAATCAATATTAGGCTCTTCTGCGCGATCGCATCCGCTGGGGTGTCCACAAAGTGGTGATGCTTATCCATAACTTACGTCGGTATATTTTTTGAGTAGATGGATGCTTTTGTGGCTTTATTTCTAGCTAAGACGGCAAATGTGACTATAAAGTGACAGTTTGGGGTGGTCGTTTTTGCTCTTTCTAAATCACCCTTAATCGGGTTGAGATTTTGTACCAATCTCATAGCCCGCCAGGGAATTAATTCCCTGACTCACAGCGCAAGTCGGTTAAAACAAACTGGTTTGATCGTATTAAGCGGTTTTAACCGACATGCACGTGACGTTACATGTAACGTCTCTACAATCCGGAACATGTAAGTTCTGAGCGCATTTAGCAAGTAGTGTCACTTTTGGGTCACATTTGGGCATAACGCTGGGATTGGTATGGCAGGGTTGCTGAATTTTATTCCCAATATTGGCCCGACTTTGAGCGTGGTTTTTCCGATGGCGATCGCATTTCTCGATGCCCCTTGGAAAGCGGGAGCCGTGTTAATTTTATACATCATCATTCAACAACTTGAAAGTTATTGGTTAACGCCGACGGTGATGGCGAAACAGGTGGCGCTATTACCTGCTGTGACGTTAACGGCTCAAATCTTCTTTGCCACCATTTTTGGAGCCTTGGGGCTACTGATAGCACTACCTCTGACGGTGGTTGCAAAAACTTGGATTGAAGAGGCATTATTTCAGGATATTCTGGATCGGTGGAACTCTGCGGCGTCTTAGCTGATAATCGTAGTAATTAGCGATTAGCTAGTGCAGGAGAAAAGCCTTGCCGAATAACATTCGAGATCGGTTCAGGGATTTTAGAAACCGAGGCTCCGAGCCAAATCAAACTCAACAGCTACAAACAGAATTACTGGATGAATCAACGTTAGATTCGTCTTACTTAATTTTGATAGTTAGTTCCTGCGCGATCGCAACTTTTGGTTTGCTCGCCAACAGCACTGCTGTCATCATCGGTGCGATGATTATTGCACCCTTAATGCTGCCAATTCGAGGGTTAGCATTTGGTGCTTTGGCGGGTAATGTTATCTTATTCCGCAAAGGTATAACTTCCCTCGTACTGGGAAGCTTGCTGGCGATTGCGATCGCTTATTGTCTGGGTCTACTTGTCGGCATTTCCAGCTTTGGTAGCGAGGTATTGGCAAGGGGAAAACCGACGCTGTTAGATTTAGGTATTGCGGTGGCTGCTGGTGGTATCAGCGGCTACGCTAAGGTAGAACCGAAGATTTCTGGCAGTTTGGCGGGGACGGCGATCGCAGTTGCTTTAATGCCGCCGATTTGCGTCATTGGTTTAGGATTATCTCAAGCAAATTGGTCGCTAAGTTTAGGAGCAACTTTACTTTATCTCACCAATTTGTTAGGGATTACTCTTTCTTGCATGTTGACCTTTCTCGTAGCAGGATATACCTCTTTGGTGCGAGCAAAAAAACCTTTGATGTGGACTTTAGGTTTTACGGCAATTCTGCTAATTCCTTTAGGCTTCAGTTTTGGTGAATTAGTTCGTCAAGTGCAACTCGAAACCAGTCTGCGACGAGCGTTGTTAAACCGAACTGTGACTTTTCAACGAGTGCGATTGCTGACAAGCGAAATCAACTGGTTAACCAATCCCCCAGAAGTTCGTTTAAGCGTCAGAGCAAAAGATCCAGTAACCCCAAAGCAGGTGCGGTTGTTGGAAGAATTTGTCGAACGAGAAATGGGTCAACGTTTTACTTTAATTTTTGAAGTCGGTCAAATCGAAGAAGTTATGCGAGAAGATTAATAATTCGTGCTAATTGCTAATTGCTAATTGCTAATTGGTGATTGGTGATTTTTCTTTTCTATTAGCCATTAGCCATTAGCCATTAGCCATCATGTTCTCCCTGCATTTCTTTCACTTCAAATAAACTAATCAATACTCCAGCAATGGGAATTGCTAGAAAAACTCCGACTAACCCGGCAACTTTAGCCCCCACTAATAAAGCAAAAAACATCACAACTGGGTTCATATTAATCGAACCTTGCATAATCCGAGGCATGAGCAGATTTTCTTCAACCTGTTGCAGCAAAACACAACCGATTAAAACTTTGACGCTTAACCAAATTCCTTGAGGTAATAGAATTAAAGAAACTAGGCTAATCCCGATGGTTGCTCCGATGCCGGGAATCAAGTCGAAAACGCCTGCGATCGCTGCCATTACCAAGGCATAAGGAACATTTAATATAATAAATACAATAAACGCCGAAACTCCAAAGAAAATCGATAAAAGTAACCGCCCCCAAAAGAACCCTAAAAAGTTTTTTTGAATCGCCTCATTCAGTCTCCCGCGCAGATTTACTGGAAAAGCTTTAAGCATAAAATTCCAAATTATTTTTCCATCTAGCAGCATAAAGAAAGAAACAACTGCTACCAAAATTAGATCGACAAAATTGGTAATTAAAGTTTGCAGCGTAGCTAAACCAATTCCAACTCCTGCTAAAGCTTGCTCGCGTAATTGCGCTTCAATCGCAGCAAAATCAACTTGAACATTCCAGTTATTCAGAAGATTTTGGATGCGCTCTAAGATCGCGATCGCCGATTCAAAAAGTTGAGGAGATTGACTTAGCAATTGTTCGGCTTGCGAGATAATAGCAAAACCCAAAGTGGCTATTAACCCGCCAACAATTAGCAGACTGAGTAAAAAAACTCCGGTAACTGCTAGCCCCCGCGGTAAAAAACGAGCCACCCACTGTACCGGATAATTCAGCAAAAATGCCAGAATCGCAGCAAATATAAAAATTGCGATCGCTTTTTCAAAATAAGCCAAAATCTGGACAATTGCCCAGCCCAGAGCTAACAGTAACAAATAGCGAACCAGCTTCGTATTGCTGAATCGATCCCAGAAGTTTCTTGTACTTGACTCATTCATTATTCCTGAAATTTTATGCTATATCGCGTCCAGTAGCCAAGGTAGTCCAAGTTTTTTTGGTGCTGTAGG
>DNGJ01000031.1:0-123 GCA_003486305.1 Cyanobacteria bacterium UBA11371 | reverse complement strand
CCAGCAATATTTGCTAGCAGCGCAAAGGTTAAATAAACCCGCCCCGCCAAGTTTTTTGGTGCTGTAGGGGCGGGGTTTCCCAGCAATATTTGCTAGCAGCGCATTGGTTAAATAAACCCGCCC
>DNGJ01000177.1 GCA_003486305.1 Cyanobacteria bacterium UBA11371 | reverse complement strand
TTTTTGATGGATACAATTTATACACTGCCCGGGTTGTTACTGTCGGTGACGCTGGCGTTTGTGGTGGGGCGGGGGGTTTTGAATGCCGCGATCGCACTCAGCATTTCCTACATCCCGCAATACTATCGCGTTGTTCGCAACCACACGATTAGCGTCAAAACCGAATTGTTCGTCGAAGCGGCGCAAGCAATGGGCGCTTCCACCTGGACAGTTTTATCCCGCTATCTGTTTTTAAACGTAATTCAAAGCGTGCCGGTATTATTCACCCTCAACGCCGCAGATGCAATTTTAACTCTGGGAGGTTTGGGATTTTTGGGATTGGGACTCCCCGACGAAGTACCGGAATGGGGACACGATTTAAAATTAGCTCTAGAAGCGTTACCTACCGGCGTTTGGTGGACGGCAATGTTCCCCGGTTTAGCTTTAACCTTGATGGTTGTAGGATTATCTTTGGTGGGAGAAGGGTTAAGCGAATTTCTCGATCCAAGAAAAAGGTAATGGCTAATGGCTAATGGCTAATGGGTAATGGCTAATGGGTAATAGCTAATGGCTAATAGCTAATGGCTAATAGTAAAATATTTTTTGCAATCAGCAATCAGCAATTAGCAATCAGCAATCAGCAATTAGCAATTAGCAATTAGCAATTAGCCATTAGCAATCAGCAATTAGCAATTAGCAATCAGCAATCAGCAATTAGCAATCAGCAATGACAGAAATTATTGGCATCGATTTAGGGGGAACGGGGATTAAACTGGGGCGGTTTAGTGAAGATGGAAACTGCTTTTCTTCGCTCACGATACCGACACCTCAACCTGCTACACCAAAAGCGGTTTTAGATGCGATGGTAGATGCGATCGCTCAAATCGATCCGCACAAAAATGCGCGAGCAATTGGCGTTGGTACTCCTGGTCCCGCCGACGCCGCTGGTAGAATTGCGATCGTAGGAATTAATTTAGATGGTTGGGAAAATATTCCCCTGGCAGATTGGTTAGAAGCAAGAACTGGATTACCTACAATTATCGCCAACGATGCTAATTGTGCTGGATTGGGAGAAGCTTGGTTAGGGGCGGGGCGTCGATTTCGCAACTTTATTTTACTCACCTTGGGAACGGGCGTTGGCGGCGCAATTATTTTAGATGGCAAATTGTTTGTCGGTCATCAAGGTGCTGCGGGTGAGTTGGGATTGGTGACTTTAAATCCCGATGGTCCACCTTGTAACAGCGGTAATCAAGGTTCTTTAGAACAATATGTTTCGGTTGTAGCAATTCGTCGCCGTACCGGGATGGAACCGGAAGAATTGGGCAAACTTGCTAAAGCAGGCGATCCTTTCGCGTTAGAATTTTGGCGCAACTACGGACGAGATTTAGGTATTGGTTTAACCAGTTCGATCTACATTTTGGCACCGGAAGCGGTTGTAATTGGCGGCGGGGTGAGTGCTAGTGCCGAGTTTTTCTTTCCTTATGCGATCGCCGAAATCGAGCGTCGGGTTTTACCCAGTTCGCGCGCCCGGTTGCAATTGTTACCCGCAGAGTTGGGTAATTCTGCGGGTATGGTCGGTGCGGCAAAATTAGCGCAACAGGTAATCGGTAACTCAAGTTGCTAGTTATCTCTCGAAGAGTGGCTAATGGCTAATGGCTCGATCGGGAAAAATGCTTTTCTTCGCTCTCTCGCAATTAGCAATTAGCAATTAGCAATTACCCATTCAAGGCAAAGAATGTCCCGTGGCGCGTTGAATGTAATTGATGACTTTTTGATAGTCTTCTTTGTTACTCTGGGGGTTGATAATGATAGCGATCGCGCCATCGGGTAACCAAAATGTTATCCTGCCGTTTGCTTCAGATGCAAAAGAACTGATGCACTTGAGGTTTACCAGATATGTATTTCTTTCATAGTTGATTTCTATCCAATAATCGTCGAAAATCTGGCCTCTCACCTGTTCAATATAAGCCAGCACTTTTTGATGAGCTTCTGGGTTACCTTGGGGGTTGAGAACGATGGGAAAGCCACTATCTGGTAACCAAAATTTTAGCGTCCCGTTTTGCTCGGAAACAAAAGCACTAACACGGTCGAGATCGATTACATATTGATTCCTCTCGTAACTGATTTTGATCCAATTGGTCACGCTATTTCCTCACAACCGCAATTTCCCACCTGCTTGACTCTCAGACGCAATAGGTTTGTTTCCGAAGATAAAGCGAGCTATTGGCAGGGTATGCATAATTTGCTGCTTTTTGCAATAGCTCGTTACAGTTTTTTTAGGTGGCAGTAGCCCAGCATAGCTAGGACAATTCAGCGATCGCCTTCAAAGTTGAGTTTGGATTCGCATCGATAATTTCTATCTTCTCCCCAGACACTACATCCTCGGAAGAAGTTGAATTGGAAGTTACAACTTCTTCGTTCGCCTTCCCATTAGCGCGTTGGTCAACTTTGGCTAACGCCGCCGAAATAAACCCTTTAAACAAGGGGTGGGGATTGCTGGGGCGGGATTGAAATTCTGGGTGAAATTGCGTCGCAATAAAGAAGGGATGATTGGGAAGTTCGATAATTTCTACCAAGCGCCCATCGGGAGAAGTGCCGCTGATCGCATACCCGCTTTCTAGAAACAAGTTGCGATAGGCATTGTTAAATTCATAGCGGTGACGGTGGCGTTCGTAAACCACTTCCCGCTGATACAGACGACTTGCTAGGGTATTCGATGCTAAGCGACAAGGATACAAACCCAGGCGCATCGTGCCGCCCAACTCTACCACATCGTGCTGTTCTGGCAACAGGTTGATCACGGGATTGGAAGTATCGGGGGCAAATTCAGCGCTATTGGCATCTTTTAAATTTGCCACGTTACGCGCCCACTCAATTACAGAACACTGCATTCCTAAACACAAACCTAAAAACGGAAGTTGGCGATCGCGCGCGTATTTCACCGCTGCAATCTTGCCATCGACGCCCCTGATCCCAAATCCTCCAGGCACTACTAAGCCCTGGACACCTTCAAGATAGCGCTCTGCGCCATTTGCTTCAATATCTTCTGAGTTTACCCACCGCAGGTTTAACTCTCCCCCTAGCGCGATCGAAGCGTGGCGCAAGGATTCTACTACAGAAAGGTAAGCATCGGTTAACCGGACATACTTCCCGACGATCGCAATTTCAATCCGGTTTGTCGGACGATACAATCTGTCTACTATATTTTGCCACTGTTTTAAATCGGGCTGGCGTTGTTCGAGTTGCAATAAATCTAGCGCCTGCTGTGCCAGTCCTTCCCGTTCCATCATCAGCGGTACTTCGTAAATTGTATTGGCATCGCAAGCGTTTATCACCCGCTCAACTGGTACGTCGCAGAATTCCGAGAGTTTTTGCTTTAATCCTGGGGATAACGGGCGATCGCTCCGGCATACTAAAATCTCCGGTTGTATCCCGATCGAACGCAATTCTTTGACTGAATGTTGCGTCGGTTTGGTTTTCATTTCTCCCGCCGACGGTATCCAAGGTACCAGGGTCACGTGCATATACAGCACGTTTTGCCGCCCCACATCTTTACGGAACTGGCGAATTGCTTCCAAAAAAGGCAACGATTCAATATCTCCCACCGTGCCGCCTATTTCCGTAATTACTACATCCGGATTTGTATTTTTGGCAACTCGGCGTATGCGTTCTTTAATTTCATTCGTGATGTGGGGAATGACTTGAACCGTACCGCCTTGATAGTCGCCTCGCCTTTCTTTATTAATTACTGCCTGATAAATTGACCCTGTGGTAACGCTATTGAGGCGCGACATCGAGGTATCGGTGAAGCGTTCGTAGTGTCCCAAATCCAAGTCTGTTTCAGCACCATCTTCGGTGACGAATACTTCGCCGTGCTGAAACGGACTCATCGTTCCCGGATCCACGTTAATATATGGGTCGAGTTTTAATATCGAGACTGAATAATCTCGCGACTTGAGCAGGCGACCTAAACTCGACGCGACAATTCCCTTGCCGATACTGGAAACAACACCGCCAGTTACAAAGACAAACTTAGTCATAGAATGCTTAAAAGTAGACTCAATTCCTATGCCACCCCGTTAATTGTGCCACAGTGTTGACCTTTGGGTATGGTCTGTCAATACCCCACGGTAGTACTGCTTGTATGACCTGCGATCGCACTGCGCCATACTTGCTGACGCACGCGCACGCGCCGCACCTGCCAACGCACCCTGCCAACCAAAACTAATCCATCTATGTTACTCAATTTTCAATTTTACTTGGCGCAAACACCAAAGTTTCTATGAAAAATCGTCGATGCGCGAACCAGAGAGCGCACCCAGAAACCCTCTCGCTTCCCCCTCTACTCTTCTTTTACTTTTTGTGTCGTTTTTCGTCTACTTTACGAGGTTGTTTCAATGGCTAAGTTCTACTCCTCTTTGAATGAAGATTTACAAATCTTTATTTCAGAACAAAAATTATTTTTTACAGCCACTGCGCCGAAGTTGGGACGGATTAATTTATCTCCAAAAGGCATAGATACGTTTTGCTGCATTGACAATAAAACGGTTGCCTATCTAGATTTAACTGGCAGTGGCAATGAAACAGCAGCGCATTTACATTCCCAGGCAGATCCAGGGAACGAGGGTAGAATGACGATTATGTTTTGCAGCTTTACAGAAAAGCCTTTGATTCTGCGTTTGTACGGACGCGGGCGGGTAATTAATCCCAGACATCAAGAATGGGATAATTACTATAAGTTATTTGAACCCACACCGGGAGAACGTCAAATTATCGTAATGGATATTGAATCGGCTCAAACTTCTTGCGGGCATGGCGTACCGCTGTATGAATTTAAAGCAGAAAGACCCACTTTGGTAGAATGGGCGAAAAAGAAAGGAAAAGAAGGAATCGCGGCATATTGGCGCGAGAAAAACCAAACCAGCATCGATGGAATTCCGACAAATATTTTTGAAGATGCTAATGGCTGATGGCTAATGGCTAATGGCTAATGGGTGATAATTAACTATTAGCAATGAGCAATTAGCAATGAGCA
>DNGJ01000353.1 GCA_003486305.1 Cyanobacteria bacterium UBA11371 | reverse complement strand
CAGCATTGCGATCGCATGAATCAACTATTTTTCAGCGACACTGAATTATCCAATTAATCAACCTTAAGGTTTCGTTTGTGTAGCGGCACCCTTAAGGGTGCCGCTACACAAACGAAGATGTACCTTCCTCGAGGCATATCGCGCCCTTTTTTAACCCCCACCCTGCAAAAATTGATTTGGATCGATCCCTGCATCTCGCAATTTTTGCATCAGCAAGTCTAATCTAGATTCAGCTTGTTCTGCCCTAGATTTAGCCTCTTCGGCACGCTGTCTTTCTTGTTCGGCTTCAGTAAGAATCCAGTTGCCTTGAACATCATACCAACGCAACCACAATCGCTCAAATCCTTGAAACTCTCCTTGCCACAATCCCAAGCCTAAATCTAATTCAGGAATCCACACTCGCGACTCTTGTAACTCTAGTTCTTGATATTGCCCTCCCACTATTTTAAAGGCGCGTAACCGATCGGTGTAGCGACTAAAAACGAAATAATAAGGAATGCGTAAAATTTGCTCGTAAACTTCCCATTTTCGCGGCGGTTTATTTTCAGTTTCTGTTTGAATTGCTTGTCCGTTACCCGCAACAGAAGATTCAGGCGGCAGTTTTTCCGCCTCGGTTTCCCCTAAATCTTCTTTTTCTGTCCCTGGGGAAAGCAACTCCACAACTACAAAAGGATTAACGCCTTCTTGCCAAACCACGTAACTCAGTCGCAAATCAACTTCATCATAAAATCGAGGGACGCCCACCACGCCAAACCAATCCGGTCGCTTGTACCATTGAGGATGGCGCACGTCATAGTATAAATTGATGTCGCTACCGCAAAAGATTCGTTCCGTCGGATAGTGTGGAGGGCGAAACGTCTGGCTTAATAATTGCGGTTGAAAGTCGTGGAATTCATCGGGCAAACCAGGTTCCTCCGGGTTTTCACTCTTGAGATCGTACATCGTTGGTAGTGTTTCCCTCGGCGATAAGGGGGGTTCACTTTGAGGCACGGGGTATTTGGCGGGAAACATAGCATCATTGGCAATAACTGGTTCTATATTAACGTCTGATTTTGCCCAGGATTGGTGAATTTTAACTTGCTGTTTGGGAATTATAAATCTGTCCATCAGATTTGCATCATCCCACAACAAGTCAATGTTTTCTCTATCTTCTTGTTTGCGACTGGGTAGCATTGTTTTATTAGCACTTACGGGTACTGCGTGTCAACAAGTGCGCTCGCAAAATACGCGACCTCAACCTTTGCCTCAAGATGCTTTTGTGGAAGTTTATTTTAATCATTCCCAGGCTTCGGAATATATCGAACCATTACGCAATCAAAGACGCGATGGGGATAATTTAGAGCAGGTGATTGTGGATGCGATCGCTTCTGCCAATTCCACCATAGACATCGCGGTTCAAGAATTCCGCTTACCCGAAATTGCCCAAGCATTAGCCGACCGAAAAAAAGCCGGAGTTAAAGTTAGGATAATCTTAGAAAATAATTATAACAGTCCTTTCAAAAATTTGACGGCGGCTGAGTTGGAAAAAATGCCGGAAAGGGAACGCGATCGCTACCAAGAATTCCGTTATTTAATCGATAGCGATCGCGATAACAATATTACTCCCGATGAAATCAACAATCGAGACGCCCTACTCATCTTAAAACAAGCCGGTATCCCGATAATCGACGACACGGCAGATGGTTCCAAAGGCAGCAGTTTAATGCACCACAAATTTGTTATCGTCGATGGCGTAAAAGTTATCGTTACTTCGGCTAATTTTACTACTTCTGACATCCACGGCGACTTTAAAAATACCAGCAGTTTGGGCAATGCTAACAACTTGCTGAAAATTACCAGTTCTGAAGTAGCTGCCTTATTTACCCAAGAGTTTAACATCATGTGGGGCGATGGGCCGGGAGGCAAAACCGATAGTCAATTTGGCGTCAAAAAACCTTATCGCCCAGCGCAACAAATCCAACTGGGAGATACAATTGTTTCTCTGCAATTTTCTCCCACTTCTTTAAGGCTACCTTGGGATGAAAGCAGTAACGGTTTAATCGGCAAAACCTTAAAAAAAGCTACCACTAAAATCGATCTGGCATTGTTCGTATTTTCAGAACAGAATCTGGTCAATATTTTACAAAAAAGCCATCAGCAAGGCGTCGGTGTACGCGCTTTAATCGATCCGGATTTTGCCTATCGCAGCTACAGCGAAGCGCTAGATATGATGGGGGTTGCTTTTGCTAATAAATGCAAGTACGAACCCTATAACCGTCCTTGGGGAAATCCCATTTCTACCGTCGGCGTTCCTCAGTTATTAAAAGGGGATTTATTGCATCACAAATTTGGCTTAATTGACGATCAAATTGTCATCACGGGTTCTCACAACTGGTCATTAGCAGCAGATCGAAATAATGACGAGACAGTTTTAGTAATTCAAAGTCCGATAGTCGCTGCTCATTTTAAACGGGAATTCGAGCGACTTTATGGGAACGCGCTTCTCGGCGTACCCGATTGGATGCAGCGGAAAATTAAAGCGCAACAGCAACAATGTCCGCAGATAATAACATCTCCCAAGCAAACCCAAGAAGAAACCCAGCAAAAAGTTAATCTGAATACAGCAAGTATTGCAGAATTAGAAGCATTACCGGGAGTGGGGGCGAAATTAGCACGGGAAATTATTCAAGCAAGACAGGAAAAACCATTTACTTCTTTAGAAGACCTTGACAAAGTACCGGGAGTGGGATCTAGTTTAATGGAAAAGTTGCGCGATCGCGTAACCTGGTAACCCTCTCGACTCGCCCATCAACATCACCCATGAAACTCGCTACCG
>DNGJ01000401.1 GCA_003486305.1 Cyanobacteria bacterium UBA11371 | reverse complement strand
TTTCAACAACAGGTGGAGTTTCAACTATCGGTTTATTTTCAACAACAGGTTGATCCTCGATAATAGGTATCGCCTCGACTGCTGGTTCTGGTTTAATATGATCAAGGAATTGCTTCCCTTGTTCAGAAGTGCGCCAATCTTTTGCCGGGTTAATAACTTCATCGAGTTTTATCGCTTTCCCGGTTGCACCGCTGACTTTAAAAATCAAGTCGTTGTAATCTTTATCCGCTCCACTATCAAATCGTTGATCTTCAATCGAAAAAGTATTACCTTCTCCATTAATATCGGCAATTTGACCGATGTGAAAACCTTGATTTGGATTGGCTGTTACTAAAGAAAATAACGGACGCTTGTCTGCACCAATTGCAGGATTATTTAACACATCCTGTAGCGTACTATTGGGAATTAGCATGAAGCCAAATTTATCCCCCGGCTTCATTGCAAATGTCTTTTCGCCAAAGTATTTTCCGTCGTTGTAATTCCCTTCCCCTAAACCACCGCTAAACTTGGCGTCTTCCGATACATCGGAAAAGACTACGTAACCTTGCTGGGAGTTGGAGAGCGATCGCACAACCGCCTCCTGAATAAACTCCTCCGATCCGGGAACATACTTCTCCATCCCCTCCAAACTGAAAACGGCTAGCTCACCTTTGTACCAACCACCGTCAAATAACGGATCTACACCTACCTGTCCGCTCTCACCTACGCTAAAGTAACCGGATATAAGATCCATCCCAGTGAGGGGATCGACTTGAGCGTTAGCAGCCAGATTCAGGTTGTAGTTGGTACTACCGCCAACTTGCAACACCCGCACCGCATAATTACCCGCTGCTAAGTTACTAACTGCGATCGCTTCCGCACTTATACCCAAACCAGCGGAACTATACAACACCTTTCCGCTGCTATTGAGCAGTTCGACATCCGCATTATCACTCAAACCATTCAGCGACAGGCTAAAGCTACCAGACTCTTTAACGCTGAAGTTATATAGGTCAAATGGATTCGCACCGTCAATCAAACCCGAATAGTTCTGGCTGCTGCTCAGACTACCAATATCAAAGATAGACATATTCCCTCTCTTAGAAAATGCCTCGAAGAGTTTGTGAAGATGAATAGGTTACCCTATTTTCACCTTTATTTAGACTTAGAACATAAGTTACTTCACTTAAAGTACAATGTCAAGTACTCTGGCTCGCGAGCGCCAAAAGCGGTATTGTAGCGGTTTGCAGCCCTTAAAAACATTGTGTGCAAGCAGTGTTGGTATGGTGACCGCAGCCAATAATGTTATGCCAAAGATTTCAATCAAATCCAAAGCTTTGCGGACTCGCTTAATAGCATTTTCGGGCTGAAACTCATCCCCTTCGGTAACTTTGGCTTTAATATTAAATTCATCAACCTGTGCGTGCAATTTTTTACGGATATTTTCATCTACATTTTCCCCAACTAACTCGAGTGCAGATCCAGGAAAGCCACTGATAATCAATTTCTTAGCCTGCTGAACTTTAATTCCCCGCAGATATGCAGAACTTTCAATAATTTCTGTTGTTTGACTATACTCATTGCCAACTAGAAACTTAACTTTTTCGCCAAAGCCAAACCTTCCCAAACTGACAAATTGCACAGCGGATGAAATTGCTGAAGTTCCAGCTTGGTAACTGACATATATTTTTTTTATTCGGCTTGAACTAACTTCAAGGTAGTATCTCAACGATCTGGGCCACGCTCGCCTTCTTGGGGATTGGGAATTAGATATAAACGAGTAACTTCAACATCCTTAAACTGTTCGTGTTGGCTGAAATATTTTTCAAAAATGTCTTTACAGGTACAAGTATCTTGCCATTAAGGAAGTTTTTGCTCTTTTCTTTCTGTTGTCTTGCTGAAAATTTTATACCGATCGGTAAGAATTAAGAAAATTCGAGCGATCGCCACCTTTTCTTCTTTGAGTTTCTGGGCAAAACTATCGAGCAATGGAAACATCAAGTGATATCATCTCCGGTGGCATAGAATACACAGCCAATCAATCCAATTACCAATTACCTACTTTTCCTACTTTTCCTACCTTTGATTTTGAAGTATAGGAGTAATCTTACCAAAACTTTAGTCAGCTTTATCAAATCTTCATATACGAGCTTGCTTTGCGGGTGTTAAATTAATAAAGTATAAGCAGATTTACTGAAAAACCAGTTAGGTGCGGAATACAAGCTTGTTTCGTCTAGTTGGGTAGTTATCCCTAAAGAGACGAAACTGACGAGATTTGTTGGAGCGATCGCCAACAGAAAGAAATGATTCATTGGGGGCATCTAGTTTCAGATAAATTCAATCGCAGATAATCGGTAAAATCATGACACTAGATTTGACAAGCCCTAGCTTGCAGAGTAACGGAGCGCTGCAAGACTCATTAGGAAACACGGTTTTATTTGCTTTAACAGACTATCCTGGAGGAAGTGGCGCTACGACTTCTTTTCTCCGCCTCAGAGCAGGGCAAGGCAGCACTCTAGAAAGAGGCTACAACACAAACGGAACGACGCAATTCGACACCCAGAAACAGGGAACAAAGGCAATTCTTCTGAGTGATTTACCTACGATTAACGTTGACAATACAACCTACTATGAATTTCGCATTGACCTGAACGAAAGCAATAGCAATCCTCAAATTGCCTTAAGCAAATTACAAGTATTTCAGTCAAATGCTTCCAATTTGACAGGTTATAACTCAACAACAGGTCAGCTTGGTGGCCTAAATCCAGTCATTAACTTAAATGGGACAGTGCTATTAAATGCCAGTCTCAATTCAGGGAGTGGCGTGGGCGATGTGCTTGTGTATTTACCCGGAAGTGCATTTACGGGCAATCCCTATATCTACACCTATGCAGAGTTTCAGAATGCTGATTCGGGATTTGAAGAATTCTCCTACGCTAATACAACTGCTTTAGGGCCTTTAGCCGATTTGTCCCTAACTCAAACAGTATCAAACAGTGCTTTATCGGTAGGCAATCCGGTTACATTCACCATCACATTAAATAACAGCGGACCAGCCAATGCAACGGGTGTAAAAGTTAAAGATATACTGCCTTCTGGGATTAACTTCACCAATGCCACATCTAGCATTGGTACATACAACAATCAGACTGGTATTTGGGATGTTGGCAATGTAGCATCCGGAAGTAATGCGACGCTAACTCTTACGGGTACAATTGTGAATGCAACAAGCGCTTCCGCCTACACCAACGTCGCAGAAATCGTTGCTGCTAAACAGTTCGATCCAGATTCAGCCGTAAATAATAACGACCCCACAGAAGATGACTATACCAGTATCGTTGCGCCTGTAGTAAAGCTGGATTTAAGCAAAAAATTTACTAGCGTCACTCCCGTAGATGGCGATGGAAATGGAACGCCGGAACAGTTTATTGCGCTTCCTGGCGATAATGTTTCGTTCCAGATTAAAGTCACCAACAATGGTGCTGCTAGCGCTACAGATGTCAAAATTAAAGACGATTTGACCAAGGTATTGCCCGTAGGATTAACGGTGCAAAGTCTAGGTCTTGATGGTGGCATTAACCTGGATGCTTCCGGTGGCGGCGATGGCAATTCTCAAACAGTTGAAGTTTTGTTTAACAGCATTGCTCCAGGCGCATCGAAAACGATTACTGTCAATGCTAAAGTCAGCACCGATTACATTACGCCGATTAGTTTTTCCGGCACGCTAGGAACTAGCAATCCTAGCACGGGTAATTTGAATACCGCGCTTCCCGAATATTATGAAACAACTTTTGATGCGACATTATTTCTCAATTACAATGTCACAAAAAGCGTGAATGAAGGGAGAGCGAATTTCGGCTTCTTAAATATTACCAGCGATGCCGAAATTGTTTCCGTCAACCAACAAAACCTGGTTCCTGGAACGATTAAAGCAAGTGGCAGATTAGATGTCTCTAGCTATGCAATTCAAGGGGTGTTAAATAACGGACAGCCATTCAAAGTTTTTTCAATTGAAAATTTAAACAACCCCAACAGTTCTAACCCCTCATTTTTCCTGAATCCAGACCCTGATGGTGGCGGTGGAAGTTCCGGATATCCATACTATAATCAATCGGAATTCTTACAATCTGGTCAGACTGGTGTCGCTGGATTTTTTGGGGAGTGGGCTAAAATCAACGATCCGGCATATTTAGCCGCTCTGGCGACTTGGATGAATCTGTCAGCTGATGGAAATTTGTCTGACACGCAAGATGAACAAGCAGTAATCAATGCGCTGGCTGATTTTATTGAAAGCGGCGTTTATCGGCGAGACAGTTATGCGGGCGGGTCATTTGCGTTTAATAACGGTACTCAGACACAAAATCTGAACTTTGAAGGTGGGGAAATTTCCCCGATTGGCACCAGTTTTGTCAATATCTTAGTGACCGATACAGGGGCATTTGTCACTGATAGTAACGGCAATCCCATCGGGTCATTTGCCGATTTGCAAGCTGCATTAGACTCGTTTAATTTTGCCAATCCCACTGGGATAAACGTGACGATTCAAGATTCGACTGGGGATGGTTTAGTTCAAACGAGATTAAGAGAACTTGGAGGTTTTTACTTTGATGGCAATTGGTCAATTAAAAATATCACCGTTAATAGTAACGTCTCTCAAGTGAGTTTTGTATCGGGAAACAATGCTGCTGATGTTGATTTTTCACTGCCCAATTTTGTGTTACCTACCAATACTACCGTTTTGAACCTGCGCGGTGACAATTCCGGAGATCAAATTACTGGTACTCGCTATGGTGACAGAATTGAAGGATTGAATGGCACTGATGTTTTGTCTGGATTGGGTGGAAATGATACGATTAACGGCGGCCTAGCTCAGGATACCTTAATCGGCGGCAGGGGTGATGATAGTTTAACGGGTGGATCTGGAAACGATAGATTTGTGTTCGGAGCCATTTTTGGTAACGACACCATCACCGATTTTGTCGGTCAAGACAAGATCGATCTGAGGCAACTTAAATTAAGCAGCAGTGCTTTGGATAGTAATGGTGATGGTATTATCAATGCAATCGATAACCTCGCCGATTTGATTGGTGGTAGTCTGAAGCTGGATTTGACTTCTTTAAATGGTGGTACAATCTCGCTAACAGGAGTCACTTCTGTCAATATGGCTGCCGTGGTTTTATAATCGAGATTTTTTGTTTCGCTTCGGCAAATTATGGTGCGTTACCAGTGGATTGGAATCTTAGCCAGTTGTGGCGCGATCGCTTACACCCTAACCTTAACTCCCAGAGCGATCGCGCAAATTATCCCTGACAATAGTTTAGGTGCAGAACGCTCGATCGTTACTCCTAATGTTAACCATCCTGGTGGTGCGAGCGATCGCATCGATGGAGGAGCAATTCGCGGTAGCAATCTGTTCCACAGTTTCCAAGATTTCAACGTCGGTAATCTGCAACGTGTCTATTTTGCCAATCCTGCTGGTATTGAAAATATCCTGGGACGAGTCACCGGCAGTCAAGTTTCCCAAATTCTTGGGACTTTGGGAGTGCTGGGTAGTGCTAATTTATACTTAATTAATCCCAACGGGATTATCTTTGGTAAAAATGCCCGACTCGATATCCCAGGTTCTTTTTTCGCCAGCACTGCAAGCAACCTGGTGCTGGAAAATGGTTACAAATTCGGTACGGAAAATCCCGGATCGCCTCCTCTGCTAGCGATCAATGTGCGTCCGGGGTTGGGGGATTGGTTGCCGTCGCAAGGTGCGATCGCCAACTCCGGCAACTTGTCCCCTGGTCAACACCTAACTTTAGTCGGTAACAATCTTGACTTACAAGGTCAGTTACAAGCAGGCGGTAACTTAACCCTACAAGCTGCGAACAATCTGAGAGTGCGAGACAGCATTAGCGATGCTTTCATCGCCTCCGCCGGACAACAATTATTAGTCCAAGGAAATAAGATAGACATCTTTGCTTTAAATCATCCCTCCAGTGGCTTCTTTTCCGGACAAAATATGACGTTCCGTTCCGCCAATCCTATCGGTGCGAACGCTCATTTCTACAGCGGCGGCAATTTTTCACTTGAAAATATAAACGGCAATCGAGGAGATTTATCCAGTTCGGACGACCCAATTATTCGCGCCAGTGGCGATGTTAGTTTTAATAGTTATACAGGCGCTTCCCTGCATATTTTTGCCGGAGGAAGCGTCACGATTGACAGGATTAATATTACGGGGACGGATACAACCAATTTTATTAATGAAACAGTTACGCTTTCTGATGGCATAACAACCGTTTCTATTAACGGCAGTGCCGAACCCACCGTCGATATTAGAGCCGGAACAACCGATTTTAATCCACCTGGAATTGCAGGCGATACTACTGGTTTCTCTGCTCCTCCTAACGCGAATGGAACCGCAACGAGTGCCAATATAACCATCAATAGAATTATCACTCCCGGCGGACTGGTTTTTTTAACCAATCAGTATCAACCAAATCCCGCTTTATCGGGTGATATTACCGTTAACGCTCTGATCGCCGCAGTCAATCCGACTGGAGGCGGTGATGTGGTAATCGACTCGCGAGGCAGAATTATTACCCCCAACATTCTTGATACTTCTGGGGCAGATTTTTCTACTAATCCCCCCAGGTTTATCAGCAGAGGTGGAGATATTACCTTAATAGCCAAGAGCGATATTTTCATGCCGCCTTCATCCCAAATTTTTTCCTACGGGTCATTTGGCGGAAACATTACCCTCAGAAGTCAATCGGCAATTATTCAAGCCGAAGCTGCTTCAGGAAATTCCTTTATTGAAAGCGCTACTTACGGTGCAGGTCAAGGAGGAGATGTTAATCTCAACGCACCTAATATTTCCCTGAGTAATTTTGTGCAAAGTAATGTGCGTAGAGGCGCACCTGGTTCGGGTGGCAGGCTAATTATTACCGCCAATTCCTTGCAAGGAAACCGCGCTATATTATCGAATGTGACTCGCGGTGGTAATGGTGGCGACGTCACAATCAATGCTGATTCAATTTCCTTGAATCGATCTGTGGTAGGAAGTGAAACCTTTAGCACCACAGGGGGTAAAGCAGGAAATGTAGAGATTAATACTAATAGGTTTGTTGCCACTAACGGCGGTCAAGTTCGTTCCTTCACCGGAGGGATTGGCGATGCTGGGAACGTGACGGTTTCTGCCTTAGATTCGATTACCCTTACAGGAACAAATGAAACTGGCGTTTTCAGTGGTTTTAGTAGCAATGTCAGACCAGATGGTATTGGCAATGCTGGCACTATTACAATTAAGACTGGCTCTCTATCAATGCGAGAAGGGGCGCAAATCAGAGCCAGTACTCAAGGACGTGGCGACGCAGGCAGAATTGAGATTGAAGCAACAAGATCGATTGCGATTGACGGAGCAATTTTGCTTTCCATCCCCAATCGTCCCGCACCAGTGGTGATTCCTAGTGCGATTGTTAGTGAAGTTTTACCTGGTTCGCAAGGTCAAGGGAATCTAATAGCAATTAATACGGGTCAACTTTCTGTTAGCAATGGTGCCGGTATCAGCGCCAGCACTGTATCTGTAGGTAATGCAGGCAGTATTTTGATTAATGCCACCGAATCGGTTTCTTTTGATGGCAATCCGGGCGAGCCTTTTTTCCCCAGCGGTGGATTTGTGGGAACTTTGCAAAGAGCAACTGGGCAAGGCGGTACTCTAACTATTAATACCCCATCTTTATCAGTCACCAACGGCGCACAGTTAGAAGCTGTGACCGAAAGTGCAGGAAATGCGGGAAATATTATTATTAATGCCAGGGAATCAGTCTTGCTCTCCGGCGCAAATACAGGTTTATTTTCTAATACAGCCCCAGGTTCTACAGGGAATGGTGGCAATATTTCCATCGCTCCGGCACAAATTGAAATTAAAGATGGTGCGGCGATTTCAGTCGATAGCCAAGGAACTGGTAGGGGTGGCAATATTGAGATTCAAGCTAACAGATTAAACCTCGACAATCGCGCTACGATTTCTGCTCAAACAGCGAGTACCGATGGCGGTAATATTACCCTGGCATTGCCAGATTTATTAGTATTGCGCCGAGGCAGTCAGATTTCAACTACCGCCGGGAATGCGGGTGCAGGTGGCGATGGCGGCAATATTAGGATAGATACAAGGTTTGTTGTTGCTTTTGCTTCAGAAAATAGCGATATTACAGCCAATGCTTTCCTCGGTCGCGGTGGCAATGTTGATATTAATGCTACCAGTATTTTTGGTCTGGCATTTCAACCGCAACTCACCCCTTTTAGCGATATTACAGCTAGTTCTCAGTTTGGTGTTTCCGGCACTGTATCGCTTAACACCCCGGAAGTCGATCCCGGTTCGGGATTGGTGTCATTACCCGCACAAGTCAGCGATCCGAGCGACCAAGTTATTGTAGGTTGTGCCGCCGCTGAAGGCAATTCATTTACTATTACCGGACGCGGCGGATTACCAGAAAACCCAACCGCAGCTATTACCGTCGCCAGAAGTCAGACTGTCTGGCAAGATCTGCGAGATTTTTCCTCCCCCAGCGAACGTGCCAATACTTCCTCTCAAAATCCGCAATCTTCCATCTCCCAACCCAGAGTTCAAATACTCGAAGCCACCGGCTGGGTGGTAAATGAAAAAGGCCAAGTAGAATTGGTGGCGCGCCTGCCCAACGGCACTACTGTGCGTCCTGGGTATCAATTTCCTGATTGCAACGATTTGCAAAATATGCGATAATTCTCCCAAAAATGTAGTTTAATTAACCAAAAATGGTCATCTGTTTCTATAAATGCTAGAAAGCTCCATACTTTTGCTGCTTTTGGCTTAGACAACTTTATGAGAAAAAACACTCAAAAATATTTTTATAGAGTGATATGATAAAAATCAAATTGATGATTTAGATCGAGTTGGTTAAATCGCTCAAACCTTTGGAACGTCTGGATAGTCAGCCATAACTAACGGGATTCTTCCATCAGCTTAGAGGCATCCCGCGTCTAATATCATGTCCGGTTGTATCGGCATCGCGCGGGGGGCGGGTTTAACAAGATCTCTCGTGGTTCCACCGATTGATTGGTAAAACCCGCCCCTACAACACAATTAACTATATAAGCATCCTGGGTCTAAAATCCCTCAAACGGGTATTTGTGAAAGTTATGGCAAGGGGTAATATTTAAACGTATGGCAAACCTTCACCAACCTGGTAAAAAGCAGAACTCAGCAAAGCGTAACTGGAAGAAAGCATTTTGGGCATCATCTTTGGCTAAATTGCCAGTTTACTTTGTGCTGACTGTGTTGTTGGTGACAGTAGTTGTGCCAGCGGTAGCAGGTGAGCAGGTGAGCAGGTGGGTAGGTGAGCAGGTGAGCCCAACCTTTTACCAAAGCAACAGCCAAGTCCAGCAGCCGTTAGCGGCGTCGCAGTTGCTGCAACAAGGAAAATCTCGCTACGAGGCGGGACAGTTTCTCCAAGCCGCAACGCTGTGGGAACAAGCGGCGCAAGGTTATAGCTTACGCCGGGAAATTCTCAATCAAGTACAAAGTCTGAACTATCTCGCGTCAGCTTATTACCAGTTGGGCGAATGGGTGCAGGCGCAGAAGGCGATCGCACAAAGTATCAATTTGTTGCAAGGGGTTGACAAACTGGAGGCGAGGGGTAATTTCCTCCTGGGGCAAGCGCTGAACGCGCGGGGACTTCAACAACTGGCGAAGGGAGAAACAGAAGCGGCGCTAGAAACTTGGAAACAAGCAGAAGCAGCTTACGCCCGTGCAGAAGATGAAAGCGGAAAACTCGGCAGCAGAACGAACCAAGCTCTGGCTTTGCAAGCTATGGGACAATATCGGCGAGCCATAGCTTTGTTAGAGCAAGTGAACGCACAGATGCAAGCGCAACCGGATACGCTGCTCAAAGCCGATAGTTTGAGAAGTTTGGGCATGACGCTGCAAACGATTGGCGACTTGAGGAGAGCCAAGGAAATCTTAGAAAAAAGTTGGGAAATTAGCGATAAACTAAATTCCCCAACCGATACGAGCGTGACTCTGTTTAGTATTGGGAATATTGCCAGAATATTGCAAAAAAATGATGTGGCGATTTCGTACTATGAAAAAGCCGCGCAACTGGCAACTGATGAACTGACAAAAGTGCAGGCGCAAGTAAATCAATTAAGTCTTTTAGTAGCTAATCAACAGGGGGCAGCAGCCGTCGCTCTCATTCCCCAAATCCAGGCGAAATTAGCAACTTTACCCCCCAGTCGAGATGCAGTTTATGCGCGGGTGAATTTCGCTGAAAGCTTGATGAAAATAACAGGCGCACAGAGGAACGCTGTAGGGGCGGGTTTTACCAACAATATTTCACCAACGCAGACAACCTCTATAAACCCGCCCCCGTCGCCAGAACAGAAAAATCCGCGAGAATTACCAATTACCAATTACCAATTACCAATTACCAAACAAGATATTGCCCAGATTCTGGCGACGGCGGTGAAGCAAGCAAAAGAATTGGGCGATCGCAGAGCCGAAGCGTATGCTTTAACTGAAGTGGGGAAGCTGTACGAACTTGAGGGGCAGTGGCAAGATGCTACAGTTGTAACCGAGCAAGTGCTGCAAATTGTGCAAGGAATTGAAGCCGATGATATTGTGGCGCGTGCGGCTTGGCAATTGGGTCGAATTTTGCAACAAAAGGGGCAGATAGAGCGAGCGATCGCAGCTTATGATAAAGCATTTAATAGCCTGCAATCTTTGCGGAGCGACTTGGTGGCAATTAATCCAGAAATTCAGTTTGAATTTAAAGAAAGTGTAGAACCAATTTATCGCGAATTCGCCAGCCTCCTCTTAACACCTCCCCTGAATTACCAGGCAGAGCCTGGTGTTATGGGTTCCCAGGCAGAGCCTGGGAACCAGGACACACGCCCCCCTCGTTCCCACGGCTCAGCCTGGGAACGCCAGGGGGGGCAGGGGGGGATCGCACAAGCTAACCTTGCTAAAGCTCGTCAAGTTGTCGAAGCGTTACAACTAGCAGAATTAGATAACTTTTTTGGCGATGCTTGTATCAAAACTAAGCCGGTGGAAATCGATCAAATTGATACTTTGGCAGCGGTGATATATCCGATAATTTTAAGCGA
>DNGJ01000222.1 GCA_003486305.1 Cyanobacteria bacterium UBA11371 | reverse complement strand
TGCCGCTATACAAACGAAGCCTTTTGGCTGTATTCCACCCAGTCACAAACTGCTATAATTACTAATTAAGGACTTGATTCTAACGGCAAATCTAAAACTGAAAAATTTTCCCAGCCCGCCGCATCGAAATGCCACCATTCGCTGGGCATAGGAATAAATCCACGTCGTTTCATGGAATTTTGCAAAATCTGACGATTTCTCCGAGAGCGGAAACTGCCACCGCTATAATTTATATGCGCCCTCACGGTAAAATTATCAAACTCGGTTGGCATCTCTAATTCATTGCCATTTCTATCTACAAGGGTCAAATCTACAGCTGCTCCGCGATTGTGTCGAGAACCTCTAGCCGGATTGGCGACGTAGCGAGGATTGGGAAACAATCGCCACATTTGTCTTTGAACAGATAAGGGACGATAGCAATCGTAAACTTTTAGCCCCAAATTTTGTTTTTCCAAATCTTGTTGAACGAGAGAAAGCTTTCTGGCAACAGATGCTCTGAGCAGGCATCGCGCTACGCGGTAGAGTCTTCTTTTGGTAAAATTATTTTCAGTAGCATACCGGATGTCGAGGACGATATTGGGATTAACTGAGCGAATATCGATGAGTTGAGCCTTATTTTTAAGTTGAGATTCAACAATATTATAACCCGTTGAATCTGTCTGAAATCCTCTCGTTGAGGGAGTGGCAGAAGTAACAATAGGTATAAAGTCGGATTTCTGACATGATATATATAAAGCTACTAATAAGATAAAACTAATTGCTCTCGCCCAGGATCGAATCATAAGTATGCCGCCGAAAATAAAAAACATCGTCGCATGGGAACAAGCGGAAATGCTGATGCAACCGGCTTTCCTCCGCATTTTAGATAACATACGCAAGCAGTTGGAAGAATCTGTCTGGAAAGGGACTTACGAAGATGTGCTAGTTTGGCCTGAAGGCACGACAGAGGAAACAAAAGCCAGGGTACAACAGCTGCGGCAACAACTCTCAGAGGCGTCGCCAGAGACACGCGAAGAAATTGAAGAAGCCCTAGTCCGCCTGCCGCAACCATATCCAGGATATCGGTTAATTTTGCAACATCAAAGTCAGCAATTTACCCTCGATCTGTGGGAACTTTGTTATCAGGTCTGCTTTTGCAACTACAATCTTGTCATTGTCGATCCAGACAATCTCGAAGTCGAGATCGATACTAGCCTGATCGATGAGACGGGAAATGTAGATTGGAATCGCTTAGATGCGAAGGCACAGCAGACGGTGAAGCAGATATTTGCCAATCTGCCGATTATTTAATAAGGGTTAAAAAGGAAGGAAATTCGATGATTCAGGCGTTGCAAGATGTCTTGACGGCTGCTGGAGCAATTTTTGAAGATGGGGTGGTAGTGAGTTTTGGCAACGATGAGGCAGCGATCGCATCCGCTGCTTCGGGTGTGGTAGTATGCGAAGTCTCGCACTGGGGACGCATCCAAGTTTCCGATAGCGATCGCCTCCGCTTCCTGCACAATCAAACTACCAACGATTTTCAAAGCTTAAAACCAGGACAAGGCTGCGATACTGTTTTTGTCAGTTCCACCGCGCGGACTATAGATTTAGTCACCGCCTATGTCACAGAAGATACCGTATTGTTGCTGGTTTCTCCCTCTCGGCGTCAGCAGTTAATCCAGTGGATGGATAAATATCTGTTCCCGATGGATCGGGTGCAGTTAAAAGATGTCACCGATGATACTGCGACCTTCACCTTGATTGGGCCAGGAAGTGACGCGCTGTTGGATAAATTGGGTGCAAGCGCTATTGTCGGACAACAATCAGCCAATCACCAGATCGTGCAGATAGGAGAGATTGAGGTTCGCGTTGCAGTTGGGAATGGATTGGCACTACCTGGATATACGCTGATTGTCTCAGCTGATAATGCAGCGGCGTTGTGGGAAAAATTAGTAGAAGTGGGGGCAATTCCGATGGGCGATCGCATGTGGGAAAGGTTGCGAATCGAACAAGGACGCCCCGTACCAGACCGGGAATTAACCGATGATTATAATCCCCTCGAAGCCCGATTGTGGCAGACAATATCCTTTAATAAAGGCTGCTATATCGGTCAAGAAACAATTGCCAGATTGAATACATATAAAGGCGTAAAACAGCAACTCTGGGGAGTCCGTCTTAACGCACCCGCCCTTCCCGGAACCCCGATAATGATAGGAGAGGAAAAAGTAGGCAAGCTAACCAGTTACACCGAAACCTCACAAGGGTCATTTGGCTTAGCTTATATCCGCACAAAAGCCGGTGGTGAAGGATTAAAAGTGCAGGTTGGAGATACGGAAGGAGAAATTGTTGAGGTGCCATTTTTGACAAGGCAACCTAATTAAGCGTTTAATTTCCCTATTACCGTAGCCAACTTAGCACCGAGATTCTCGACGGCCTTTTGCTGTTCGGGATCTTTTAACTTACCATCAGCATCGAAAGCCTCGAAAGCCTTGGGAATTGCTTTCTGATCCGGAAGCACGAGAACGTTGATATTGCCAAGGAGCGATCGCAAATGCACCAAGCCGCGCAAGCCGCCCAACGCCCCGGGAGACGCACTCATAATCGCTGCGACCTTGTTGTTGTAAGCTGCTAACATCGGCTCACCCGGATCAGGACGCGATGCCCAGTCAATCGCATTTTTGAGTACCGCTGTAATTGAACTATTGTATTCAGGAGAAGCAATCAAAAGTCCCTGATGCCCTAGCAAAAGTTCCTTGAACTTGCGAGCATTGACGGGCATCCCTTCTTGTGCTTCCAAATCTTCGTCATACAGCGGCATTGGCAGATCCCGTAGATCGATATAAGTTACCTCAGCACCTGCTGCTTCAGCACCTTCCGCTGCAATTTTCACCAGCTTTTTGTTATAGGAATCTTGCCTCGTACTACCGGCAAACGCGAGGATTTTGGGTGGATTTGTCACGATTCCTCTCGGTTGACTTGATTCAAGCTGCTATGTACATATTAACTCAAGTTGCTAGTTATCTCATGCACAGCGGCTAATTGCTAATGGCTAATGGCTAATGTCAGGAAAAATGCTAGATTACGTAGCTATTGTAATTACCTATGAGCAATTAGCAATTAGCAAAGCCCGACTTTATAGCTAGCAACTTTCGCAGGAAAACACCTTGTACGCTCACCAGTACGATGTCGTGACAGAATATACTAAAAAGATTCAGTAAGATAGACGTAGCCGGATACAGGTGCGGCGGAAGTTTGCTTAAGTTCTCCTTAAAATCGCTAACTTCTCCCTCAACACCATCCTAGTTGTTGGACACTGGAAGCAATCGGGCAGGGACACTGCCTTTAAGCATCCTCTCTCAATTTTCAGTCCCAAGGAGCGTTATCATGTATCGCACTTCTGCTGAAATGTTTGACTTTAGCTGTCGGCTGATTATCCGCGCCCTAAAGAAGCAAAACAAAACTCTAGTAGAATCTTATAGAAAAACGCTAAGTGCTTTAGCAGGATTTGATTACACAACCGAGATCTTCACAACAGTCCTGATGGAATTATCCGCGACCGACTCGAAGACCTTGGAATGGACTTTAAACAACTTTTACGATTTAGAAACTCACCTGGATTTGCTAGAAGAAGTTAAGGACTTGGTTTGTCTAACCCTCGCCGCACAGGGATTTATCCCCGGTGAAGATTTTAGTGCAGATTGGACTGGCAAAATATTAGTTAAAGAATCCGCCTACAACTGCTTAGAGGAAAGTCTTCCAACTCCCTATCGGAGTTTGCTGCCAAAAGTCGTACAAGTGACCGACAACTAGGGGCAAGGCATAGACAAATTTTTTACTATCGCAAAGATAGTGAATGCCCTGTGCGAGTAGGGACACGGCATAGACAAATTTTTTACTATCGCGAAGATAGTGGATGCCGTGTCCCTACACCAAACCTAAATGCCTCGTACTTCTGGTGCGGCGGAAATTTTGTAAACTAGAGATGCCTGGAGTTGCGAGTAAGGTTCCATCTGGAAATTCCAAGTACAAAATCCATTTTCATCAGGTTGCACGCCGTTGGAAGTTTTATCTGAAATAACTTCAACTTTTACTTGCTCCAACTCCGAAATTGGCACTCGCTCAGTGGTTTTGATCGATCTTGATTCGGCTCCAATATTAGAAAGGAATAACTTTGTCGTAGTGGTGACGATATTCCACCGGGTGAGATGATTTTTTTTTCTTTCCTGAGTTTGAGTCCGTTGCACTCGCATTGCACTATCAGGCCCCCATCCTAAAGCAAAATTCTCACCAGGGGCGATAAATAAAACCTCAGTACGACCGACAAAACCAGAGGTTCTTACTAAATCAACTGGCCCTGCCAAAATGGGAAATTGAGAAGTATTCGTTTGTGCGGTTTTAAGAATAACTTGACACGACATTTCTGGCATTAATATATACTCAATTTCCGCTGCGGACTCAAAGGAAAAAATAGGCACGCGGTAGGGACGACCATCGGAAGGAATTGTCGCTTTTTTGCCAGGTCGGAGGGTGCGGACTTCGCCGCCATCATCTACGCCTGGTAAGTCTAAAGTCCCAGGAGTTTGTTCAGGGGCAGGGGTTTGGGTTGTTCCTGTTCCAGTTGTTTGAATCTTGCGATCGCGAGCTTCTATAACAATCGCCTGGGATTTTTCTTGAACGCTTAAAGTGTCATCTGTTAACAGCGGCGGTTCGGTTCCTAGCGAGCTTCTTGCAGTAGAAAATACTAAATCTACATCGTTCCAATCTTCCCCCGTGCGTTGCCATACGCAGCCATCAACGCTAAACGAAACAGAGTTATTAGTAGGGACTTCACTCCTCAACAACCGCGCCTGA
This sequence comes from Cyanobacteria bacterium UBA11371, assembly GCA_003486305.1. Lineage (GTDB taxonomy): Bacteria > Cyanobacteriota > Cyanobacteriia > Cyanobacteriales > Aerosakkonemataceae > Microseira. The sequence goes on along the minus strand of DNGJ01000222.1, from coordinate 3,192 downwards.
TGCCAAGGACGCCACATAGCATTAGGAACGACATAATCAAAAGCAATTTCGTATTCTCCCGCTTGGGGAATCATTAAATCTGCTTCGATGCGGGCATTATACACCATATCGGGACGAGATAATGCATTTGCTTTGGTAATTATGTCGTTTATTTTCTGGCTTAAATCTTCCTGGGTGTGATAGCTGTTCAAAATTTCTACCCGCAAGTCTCGCAATTGTTTAAACAGGGTAGAAACTTGCTCGCGCCAAGTTCTAGGATCGATTTGTCTCCAGATGGCATCGATGGGCAGTTCTTGCAAACCTTTTGCCAAAATAGCATTGACTTTTTCAAAGCAAGATTCGAGATGAGCGCGGTCTTCTTTGGTGTTATTGAAATTTTTGAACAACAACCAATATTCACTTTCCAGCGCTTTAATTTCATCTGGTTTATCTGCTTCTTTTACTAACATTTCGCGACGGACGCGCACATCGTCAATGCGTGCGTAGGGATAGTCCTGACAAAATTCTGCGCGCAGGGATTTATCTGATAAAACAGGCGCGACTTGTTCTACTTTAATTCGCCACAGTCCTGGAGTAAAATTGCTCTTGCCAATTCGTCGCACTTGGGCGCGGTCTTCAAGCAGCGTTACAATAGACACAGGCGCATCTAAAGTTAATTCTTGAATCAGCGATGCTGGGGTTTGAAGTGCTTGCATAAACATGACCCTTAATTAATGAGTGTCTACGTCAAAGCTCAATTACCAATTACCAATTAGCAATTAGCAATTAGCAATTACCTACTCAAAAAAAAATCATCGAACATCGATAGGGTTTCATCGGTTAAAAATGTGGGGAGGTCGTTTTGGAGCGATCGCTTCCCCATTCCATCCATATAATCTCTAATTTTATCCAAAGTTATTTCGATTTCTGACATCACTTTTATTGCTTTAGCATCGCTGAGTTCTGAAGATTTTTGCAGATGATAAACTAACTCTTTGATGCCGTAAAATGCCTGCATGAACAGTTTTTTCAACTTCAGGTCAAATTTTACCGAACTTTCCAATTGCAACGGTTGAAAACAAGATTTTAAATTGGAACAAATACTTGACATACTGTCAAGCCCCATCATCGCGGCTCCCCCAGCGAGGGAGTGACAAGCAAACAAAAGCTCGTTAACAATCGAGTATTTATCAATACTGCTGTTCAAATTTACCAAACCCTGCTCGATGGTATCTAGGTGCGTCGTAGCCTCTTCAACAAAGTAGCCGATCATTCTTTTTTGTCGTTCCGGCTGCATAGTTTTGCCCCTGATAAATGTTTTGTGTTGATTTAAGATATCGGTTTAATGCGCCAGGGAAATCAGATGGATATCTTTCTAGATCAACAAGTTTTTTTTATCGGCGCTTCACCCGTTGCAGGGATTTTTTCAAGAAGTATTATTACTCTCGCCTATTTCCTCCAACGATCTCGCTATCGACATAAGTTTTAATCGTATAGTCTGCTGATAGGATTGCTTTGCGTCCACCAGGTACTTTTACCCGCCAGCGATAACCGCCTCGAATCGGTGTGCCGCGTTCCTCTTGTTCGTACTTTTCCCACGCTGGCGAGACGCTATCGATTTGCACATCTACTTTAGCATTTTCTTGGGGAACGGGTATTCTTTCCCGCACTTCAATTCGCGCTTCTTTGGAGAGGCGATTGGCAATTTCGATGGAAATTTTATGTTGCATTTCGTTAAACGCGACTAATATCGTCCCAGCACGGGATTCTTGATAAAATGTATTTCTTGCTACTTTAATTGCTTGTTCAACTCCTAGTCCGATTTCCATTTTTCCTTTTGGCGGTACGGTGGCAATATTGGTTGATAAAATATACTCGCCATCTACGTAAACATCGGCAGAACCACTTAGTAGCGGTGCGGCTAGTGGATTGCGAAGTTGGGCTATGCGGAAAACGTTGGTATCTTCGCGAGGAACGACGATATAGCGTACATCTACGTTTGTGGTTTTATTTGTGAGCGCGACTGAATGAAATTGACCATCTGAAGGAACATCGAGGCGTCCATCGGCGCTGTAAGCATAGTCGAAAGAACCTGCAACTTCGCGCACTTTAATGCCTCCGGGAGGAAGATTGCTATAAAGGCAACTTTCGGCTGTAGTTACTGCTTGTTGGATAACTTGCGTGATGTCGAAATTTACCACAACTTTCTGGCGTTGCAGGATTTCTAAATAAACTTCGTTTCGTTGTTCTAAGGATAATTTACCGCGCTTGGTTTTGTCGTTTGCTGCGCCCAATTGCATCAAGCCGTAGGCGATATAATTGCTTGAATACTCTGTGATTTCTGTGTTGCTGGCGATCGCATGTTCTTGGGTGAAGCTGAAGCTCTCTAGCACTTGTATTTGGTCGCTTACTTGACCTGCTGGTGCAGATTTGGCTTGACGCCGACCACGGAGAAATCCAGGTGCTGCGGAGGCAGGTTTAGCTGCCGAGCTAGGAGGTGCTGCTGAGCGATCGCTAAGCTCGTTCAGGTAGCCGTTAATCAACTGCTGATAGTCGTCCATGGTAATAACCATGCGCTGTAACTCAATCCCTTGAGGCCGGAGAATCCGGTTCAAATCGTCCAGCGCCTGGAGGTTATCAGGGTTGACCATTGCCACCAAAATGCTTGGCGGCTGAGTATCATTTTTTGCTAGCGGTATCAAGTTATAGCGACGACAGATATCAACCGGAATTAGGTTTTCAATTAGCTCGTTAACTTGCTCTGTCGGTATCTGATTGATTTCTGTATCTAGCGGCTCAACTCCGTAGAGGGTTTTGAGTTCAAATAGCTGTTGTTTTTTATACTGGCGCAGCAACTCTGGCGGTAGCTGTCGTCCGGTGAGGGACTCCAGAACTTCCGTCAGAGGTCTACCAGATTTGCGACTTTCAATGATAGCTTGATGCATCTGGTCAGGATTGACATATCCGGACGCCACCACCTTATTGCCAAACGGCGAGAAATTAAGCGCTATCAGACTGGTGGATCCTGCCTTTGAGTTTGTTGTTTGCGGAAGTCTATTGTGGGTAATGACTTCTACACCAGAGACAGACTGACGCAGCAATAAACTGGGTAATGATGGCAGAAATGGGGCAGAAAAATCGGCGATCGCACTCTCTTTCCTCACACCTGCTAACGCCATCTTTTTCTGCCGATCGTAATCTTCAAACAATATT
>DNGJ01000197.1:1085-11639 GCA_003486305.1 Cyanobacteria bacterium UBA11371 | reverse complement strand
CGCGCCCGGATGGCTATCACGAACTGGCAATGATCCTGCAAAGCATCGATCTCGCCGATGGGATCGACTTACATGCCAACGGTACAGACAACATCCGCCTCCACTGCGATCATCCCCAAGTCCCTTTAGATCAAACAAACTTGGCTTATCGGGCGGCGCAGTTAATGATAAAGCAATTTCCCAGCGCCTTTGCCAAATTTGGCGGCGTCGATATTGAAATCGAAAAGCGCATACCCGTCGCCGCCGGGTTAGCAGGCGGATCGACCAATGCCGCCGCCGTTATAGTAGGGTTAGATTTAATGTGGGGATTGGGATTAACTCAATCCCAATTGCAGGAACTTGCAGCACAGCTAGGTTCCGATATTCCATTTTGCATCGGCGGTGGGACAGCGATCGCTACCGGCAGAGGCGAAAGACTATCCCCCCTACCCGACTTAGATAACCTGCACGTCGTATTAGCCAAACACCGCAGTTTAGCCGTGTCCACCGCTTGGGCTTATCAAACATACCGACAGCAGTATAGCAGTTCCTACGTATCCGATCCCCAAAGCCTCAAAGAAAGGTCGGCGAGAGTACATTCGGGAGGATTGGTGAATGCGATCGCCCACAAAGATGCAGCTAAAATCGGTCAATCCCTCCACAACGACTTAGAACGAGTCGTTTTGCCAAAATATCCCCAAGTGGAACAATTGCGGCAAGCATTTGAGAAAGCAGGGGTTTTAGGTACGATGATGTCAGGATCTGGCCCAACTGTCTTCGCGCTCACAGAATCTCGCACCCAAGCAGAACTCGTTCAGCAACAGGTAGCAACGGCGATCAAGGATCCAGGTCTGGATTTCTTTTTAGCTCAGTTCACCGCAACTGGAATTAAAGTAGTCTAATCAAACTATCGCCGTTTTGAGTTTAATTCAATCAAGTTGCTCATAGTTAATAGCTAATAGCTAGATCCGGAAAAATCCTATATTAGTAATTAGCAATTAGCAAGCTCGCAATTAGCTTTTATTGCAACGTATTAGTTAATTTTTTGCTAACAATTGCCAAAAACAATCGCAATCTATGACCGATCCAACACCGAATCAAGCACCAGAAACACAATCAAATCCGTCTAACAAGGCGTTACCTGGGCCGTTGCGCTGTTTGAGCGGTGCAGTAGTAGCGGGAGGACTGGCGATCGCGCTATACTCCCTCACCTCATCCATCGCCTCTAACTTTGCCAGCAAACCAATTCAATCCGACAACTTTACAGTAGTTAACATCACCGTCGCCGTTCGCACCTTAGTCGTCGGCACGAGCGCCCTCGCTACGGGCATCTTTGGTCTGATCGCCATCGGTTTAGCCGCCCTAGCGATTCAAGTGTTATTTAACCGACCAGCTGCGCCAACAGATGCCAAGCAGTAGGTACATGAGACTAAGGTATCAGCAATCAATCCCCACACCGCAAAAACACGCTGTGGGGATTGTCGCTTAATTCGCTAAACTCAAAATGTCCGATCGTTAAATAACCAATAAGACAGGGGCTAATAATAGCGTTTTCTGGATGATAAATTTACTATGGTTCTCAATACCCAGCTTGCGATCGCTCAGAATCAGGAATTAGTTTTAACATCTACCGCACAGGTTGAACTTCTAGAGCAGCTGTTGGCAATCGGCAGCGCCCTCTCTAACAGCCAGTCTTGGGAAAAATTACTCGAATTAATTTTATCGAAAAGTCGAGAAATTACTTGTAGCGACGCTGGCAGCCTTTATCTCATCGACCGCAGCGATGGCATTGCCAAATTACTGTTTAAAGCAGCCCAAAACGATTCGATGCCCCATGTCACGTTTCGGGAATTCGCCATGCCCATCACTCGCAACAGTCTAGCCGGGTACGTTGCGCTGACAGGTGAAAGTTTAAACTTGCCCGATGCCTACAATTTGCCACCTGAAGTTCCCTATCAGCTAGACACCAACTTTGACCGCGATTTTTCCTATAAAACTCGCTCTGTCTTGGTGCTACCGATGCAAAACCAACAGGGCGAACTAATTGGCGTGCTGCAACTGATCAATCGTAAAGTTAAACCCGATACCGTTGTCAACCCTGAAAACCTCAACTGGACCACCCAGCCTTATTCAGATTGGGAAGCGCGGATAGTTCGCTCTCTCGCTTCAATGGCAGCGATTTCCATCGAGCGCAACCACCTGCAAGAAAGCATCGAAAACTTGTTCGAGGGCTTTGTCAAAGCTTCTGTCCAGCTGATTGAAAAACGAGATCCAACCACCTACGGTCATTCCGAGCGCGTCGCCGCCTTGAGCGTAGCTTTGAGTACTGAAGTCAATTCTGTCACTTCCGGGCCATTAGAGTTGGTTGATTTTAGCTTGCGCCAACTGCAAGAAATCCGCTACGCCGCCCTCCTGCACGACTTCGGCGAAGTCTGCGTCCCCGAAGCGCTTTTGCACCGGCTGAAAAAACTGTCTCCCGAACAACTCGAAATCGTTCGTACTCGCTTTGCCGTCGCGGGGCGCACCCTGGAATTGGACACCGCTCAAGCAAAGTTACAGTATTTGCAGACTGCTTTCGATCCTACATCGGAAGAGTTAGTAAAATTTGATATCTCGCTTATAGAAGCGATGGAAAAGCTCGATCGGTTATGGGAACTGCTGCTGAAAATTAACGAACCAGAAAGCTCAATAACGAGAGAATTTCAGCCTTTGTCTGACGAGGAACTGGCTTTATGGACAGAACTGTCTCAGTATCAGTACAGAGATATAGACGGTCAATTAAAGTACTTAGTGACTACTCAAGAAATGGCGCAGCTGATGGTACCCAGAGGAAATCTGACACCAGAAGAGCGGTTAGCGATCGAAGCTCACGTTACTTACAGCTACCATTTCCTCAAGCGGATTCCCTGGACGAACGATTTGAAAAATATCCCCAGCATCGTGTTGTCCCACCACGAAAAGCTGGATGGAACTGGCTACCCACAAGGATTGAAACAAGAACAAATTCCCATTGCTAGCCAAATTTTAGCGATCGCCGACATCTACGACGCCCTGACGGCAGGCGATCGCCCCTACAAAGACAGCATATCAGCAGAGAGCGCCGTTAACATTCTCAAAACCGCCGCCAGTAAAAATAAACTCAACCCCCACCTAGTTGACCTGTTCGACCAGCGCCAGGTTTATACAGTTTTGGAGCAAGCGAGCGGTTAAGCAAGCGAGCAGGCGTGCAAGCAAGCAGGTGAGCGTTTGAATCTTATTTAACTTTGTTTTAGCCTTAAAACCCTAATCTTTCTCACCTGCACAAGAGCACAAGAACACAAGAACACAAGAAGCCGAAATTTTTGCAATTCTTATCTTTCGCCCAAAATTTCCCCATAGATTTCACAGCGTTTCCACAGTACCGCTGAACTTTTTCCACAGCTTGATTGAGGTTTTCCACAAAGATTCACCCATGACCCTTGTCTTCCTGTTTGCTTGGGGATTGTTTCGCGATCGCTCCCTTCTTGCCCCAAATCCTCTCTAATTTTTAAGTTATGTAACAATTTTCGAGCTACAAAGCTGATTCTGTCGTTAGTGTTTTTCGTTTCACAAAGCAGTTGTAACATTTCGCATCATTGACAACCCTACCCCCTCTTAGCAGACAATGATGCGACCCACCTACAAATGCGAGTCATCAGTCAGTGGCGAAGCATATAGAGAGAAATATGTCAATAGCACCCAGGATGCGATCGCTCAAAAGCAAGCATCCGGAACAGTATATTTTGTTACTGATGACCCACGACAGATGACCTATGACCCATGACTCACAGAGGAATTGTATGAACGCGACAGTCAGTATATTGGCAGAAATTCCAGAAGCCCTACACGAATCCCTCTCCCTGTACCTGGAAACCCATCCCGACTGGGATCTTGACCGGGTGTTTACAGCGGCTCTGTCGCTGTTTTTGCTTCAGAATGGAGAAGGAAACACAAAAGAAGCATCCCTAAGCTATCGTCGGGCGGCTCAGGTATACCTAGAAACCCTATTCAGACATTCGGCTTGATCGGTAATCGGTAATGGGTAATCGGTAATCGTCGGGGAACGGCACGATCGCTCGCCGCTCGCCCATTACCCATGACCGCTTGACCGAAGTGGTAGATAACTCAAGTTGCTAGTTACAACCATAATGGGTTGATCGAATTGCTAATTGCTCATTGCTCATGGCTCATGCGAATATTTTACGCTTAGACAATTAGCCATTAGCAATTAGCCATTAGCTGTTAGCCGTTCTCAAAATATAACTAGCAACTTGTGGTAGATACTTTAATTGCAATTGCATGGCGGTAGAGGCGCTGCAAAACAAAAGCACCGCAAAAACTAAGCTACCCCAAAATACCCAAGACTCAGCTTGGGGAATGGGGTCAGTTTCATGGCGAGTGGAACGGTGGTAGAAACCGTCAGCAATAATAACTACTTACCGTTGTCTGGTTTAGCACCGGGAAGCTCAAACTTATAGCCAACGCCCCTGATGGTTTGAATCAAAGCTGGTTGATCCGCATTAGTTTCGATTTTCTTGCGAATTTGACCGATATGAACGTCAACGACGCGCTGATCGCCAACGTATTCGTAATCCCACACAGCTTGAATCAGCTCCGAACGACGCCAAACTCTACCCGGATGAGAAGCCAAAAAATGCAGCAGGTCGAACTCTAGGGCGGTTAAAGATACGCTCTGGTTGTTCAGCGTCACCTCCCGGCGCACCGGATCGATGATTAATTGGTCGAACATCAGACGTTGCTGTACAGCCTGAGTCACAGCCCGCTGGCGCTTTAAAATGGCTCCCACCCGGACTCCTAACTCGCCCAGACTAAAAGGTTTGGTCAGGTAATCATCGGCACCTTTCTCAAACCCTGTAATTTTATCGGCTTCATCGGTGCGGCTTGTCAGCATTAAGACAAACACACCAGTACGACCCTGCATTTCCTGACAAAGGCTGTAGCCATTGGCATCGGGCAAATTTACGTCTAAAATCACCAGATCCGGGTTAAATTGCTCAAAAACCGTTATGGCGGTCTTACCATCAGCAGCAGACTCCATTTGGTAATTTTGCTTAGTCAAGAAACGATAAATCAGGTTCCGAACCGCTGGGTCGTCATCAACAACAAGAATCTTGGCGCGATCCATAGCTACCATTTCCCCTAACACATGAGGATTAACAGACGAACGGGTGGGTTGAATATAGGGTTGGGAGTAACCGATCGACTTGGCTGACGATAGATTATCCTTTGTATTGTGTATCCTGCATTTTAGATGATTATCAGTCGAGAACTCGCTCATGGTAAGAACCTGTAATTGAGAAACTTCTACATTTAAGGGTTTGTCAATATTGATTGAGGCAATTTTCCGATCGGTTTAACAAAACTTCCTATCCACTCTGCATTAGTATGCCCCACCTGACGATTAAAGTCTCTATTCGATAAAGTGTTTTCCGATCTACAGGCTTGTGGAAAGGGCATCTCCAAGAGCGATCGCACCAACCATAGCCCTATCTGATGCGTCACGCACTTTTGAATAGAGCTAAGATAATTCCAGTTTTGAGGGCTGGTGTAAACAACCCCCTCGGTTCGGGTTATTTGTGGACGCACACAAATACTTCAGAGCTAATAAAAGCCTACACTTTCATGTCTCTTGGGTGTAGGTAGTTTACAATGGCGCTAATCTTGACCCTTGTGGGGTCAGAAACGGGCTTGTTGCGGCTAGTATGGGATCTGTTGGAGGTTTTCGATGAGCGTTCAAAATCCTTACGAACAACTTGGGCTGACCGAAGATGCTTCGTTTGATGAAATAAAAGCGGCTCGCGATCGCTTGCTCGCTGAGTCAAGTGGCGATCGCAAGCGACAAGAAATGTTAGAAACAGCCTACGATGCCATTTTGATGGAACGGCTGCGGATGCGCCAAGAAGGCAAAATCAAAGTTCCCGAAGGCGTTCGCTTTCCCGAACGCTTGAGTGCTGCTCCTCCTAGTACTCCACCAACCCCCGTTCAGCAATCTCCGGCTTGGCTGCAACGGCTGATTGATACCCCCAGTACAAAAGACGTTCTTTTACCTGCTGGTTTATTCGGGAGTTTGGGAGCTTTGAGCATTTTTTTGCCCCCGGGTAATAGTTCGATTCTGCAACTAACCTTGGCTTTGGGCATCGGGTTGAGCCTTTATTTTCTCAATCGCAAAGAAAATCTGTTTGGTCGAGCCATACTGCTGACCCTATTCGGCTTGCTGGTGGGTTTGCTGTTGGGGGGACTGTTTTACAGCTTGCTCTCGGCTCAAATTCCCAGCATCCCCTTAAAAGATGACCAATTTATCACCCTAGTGACTTTGATCTTGCTCTGGTTGGTTTCTAGCTTTCTCCGCTGAGAGTTTCTCAATCCTTGCTGGATGTGGTGCTTTTCACCACATCCAGCTTCATCCGCCCATCGGTTACCCGTTATACTGAAATTCTTTGCGGGCATTGAGATAAAATTAAATCTACCGCTTCGCTCAGATCTTTGACGATCGTGTCGGGTAAGTAGGCTTCTAACTCGACGCGATCGCGAATTCCCGATAAAACTGCGATCGCACGCACCCGGTTCGTTTTCGCAGCAACTATATCCGCTTCTGTGTCCCCCACCATCCAAGTATCTTCTGCTAGTGGGAGTTCTTTGAGCGCTTGTTGCATCAACAGCGGCTTGTCATCGATATCCTGCGTTTTAACATAGTCGTTATTCAGTCTATAGCGTCGATTTGACGCAAAAAATCGGCCTAAGTCGAAACGTTCCAACGCATAATCTAGTTCGACCTCTCGCCGCATCGTCATCACCACCAAATCTATCCCCGCCCTCTGCACTTTTTCCAGGGCGTCAACGGCTCCGGGTATCAACTCGTCATAGTGAAAATAAGGCTGCGTATGGACGGTTTTCCGCCGCATCTTGGCAAATTCTTGCGCTTGCTCCGGGTCAAGCCCTGAAATCATCCCTATTTCCCGTTCTGGTACCCGCGCCCGCTTCAAACGCCAAAATTCATCCTTCGATAGCTGGCGTACCGACCGATCCTCACCTCTAGTTTTTTCTAGGCAAAACTGGTAAACCCGGTAGTACCGTTCCGAAACGTCCACAATCGGCCCATCGAAATCAGTTATCAATCTTAACATCGGGCAATAAAAATTAATTTTCCTTTACAGATTACCGCAGCTAATCGGTAATGGGTAATTGGTAATGGGTAATTGGTAGGGGCTTTCCGATTCCGGCTCCTAGAGGCGATTAGCCATTAGCGATTAGCCATTAGCCACGATCCACTATCTATGTAGAGAGCCGCGCTGAATCTGCTCGCGTTCGATCGCTTCAAACAAAGCGCGAAAATTGCCTTCCCCAAAGCCTTGGGCAAGTTTTGTTTCGCCCCTGACGCTACCAAGTCGGCGCTCGATCAGTTCAAAAAAGAAAGTTGGTTGGGAAAAAATCGGCTTTGTGAAGGTTTGTAGCAGTAAGGGCGGGGTTTCCCCGTTTGCAGTAGCACCATCTTCCTGCCAATCTACCAAGATTTGCTGCTGGGCAATTTGCTGCAATTGAGACGGAGTGAGGGGAAGTCGGTATCGCTTTTGCAACTGGGTATAGTAATCGGGGGGAACCTCAAGAAACGCAACGCCCCGACGACGCAGACAAGCGATCGCTCCCACAAGATCGCCAGCCTGCAAAGCGATGTGCTGGACACCAGCGCCGCGATTGATATCCAAAAACTCTTGAATTTGAGAATTCGTTCCCACAGGTTCGTTGATCGGTAATTGTACGCGAGATCTTGGATGAAACATCACCCGACTGCGTAAAGCCGACCGCTCGGTTTGAATTTTAAAATCCTGTTGGGGCTGAAAACCCAAAACATTCTCGTACCAAGCAATAGCACGCTCTAGATCGCCAGCTGCCACATTTAACACCACATGGTCGATGTTGGTAAAGCAAACTGGGGACTGGGCAGGTGACTCCGCGATCTGGTGAGAATTCTGCCCCTCTACCTCGATTAAGGTATGACTCAAACACCCCCAAGCAGAAATTGTTGCCCATTTCAGGCTGCCTTGCCCCTGCGGTTGTTCCTGAAGCGGTTGTAATATCTGGGCACCTTGACTGACTGCTTTAGCCAAGATGGCTTCGATATCCTCGACGTAAAAAGCCAAGTCTGCCACACCCTCTGGGTGCTTTTGCAGAAAAACAGCAACTGGGCTATCTGGTAACAGAGGTGAGGACAGATGAAAAACGATCGCACCGCATGTGACTACTTCCGTGCGCGTGCAGCTGCACTCATGCTTTGCTACGGCTTGAAAGCCCAGCCTGCGGACAAACCAGTCACGCCACACCGTTGCATCTTCTACGTAGAAGTGAACGCGAGCAATTTTCATAACGCTGGAAAATCTAGTTTTTAGCTTATCCGCCTCTAAATTTTGACATTTTTGCGGCTTTTTGCGCCTCAACCCTAAGCTAGAATCCCTTAACAGGGGCTAGGGGCTGAGATTCCCTGATTCCTTATCCCTAGCCCCTAGCCCCTAGCCGCTCAAAAAAACAAGTGGCTTTCTGGTTGGATGTTAATTTCCATCGGCACGGCTTCTGGGGGGGAATTGAGGGCGAAAGCGATCGCCTCCGCCGCTGTTTCACTACTGAGCATTTTGCTCCGATCCACCTTCAAGCTGATATTGTCCCAAAACGGCGTATCCACGCCGCCAAAGTAAAACAGGGTGAACTTGATGCCAAAGCGCTTCAACTCCTCCGCCATGCACTTGCTAAAGCCCACAACGCCAAATTTAGAAGCACAGTAAGCTGCGCCCATCGCCATCGAGTGTTTGCCCAAAATACCCACCACGTTACAGATGTGACCGCTTCTTCGATCTTTCATCACCTCGGCTACTGCTTGACAAGTATAGAAGCTTCCCTTTAAATTCAATTCCAGCATCGCGTCTAACTCGGCTGGTTCGATTTTGTTGTACTGTTTTAACACCCCAGCACCAGCAGCGTTAACCAAGATGTCTATTTGACCGAAGTGGGCAACAGTTTTTTTCATCAGGTCTTCTACCTGTTGCCGGTCGGTGATATCAACAGACACCTTCAGTATTTGCGTTCCTCGAGCGATTGGCAGCTGGGAGGCTAGGGTTTCTAAGCGATCGCTATTTCTCCCTACCAGCACTAACTTGGCACCCGATGTTGCTAGGAAGCGCGTCAAGGCCGAACCAATCCCGCCTGTAGCGCCGACGACAACAACTACTTTGTCTTGCATACTTCTTTACAATTCTTTACATCTCTTATCATACAGATGTTTTAGAACTTGCTCAATTGACTGTAAAGGAGATATAGGTTTACCGTTTCCCTGGATTTTTTTGTCGCCGATTTTTGCTCGGTTATAGGGATTAGGCAATCTTGAGAGTTTTTTGTAACCAATGACAGATTGCCAAACAGGAGAGTTGAGCTGTAAAAAATATTTTTAAGTCTGGGAACGCCTAAGTTGGAGTTGCTTGCCAGACTTGTGTTTCCTTTTAGCTTTGCTTGAAAGGAAAAAATACTCAGAACGAATAAAAATTTCACACTTTTTACATATTTAATAGCTAGTGTATAAATTATTGACGAACAAGGGTGTTTAATTAAAATTAAAGGGGAGAATAAATTAAATGGTATTTTGCTATTGACTAAAGCCTGGAATTGTTCGTAAAATTTCAAACGCAGATAGTCAGAAGAATTCCCAGTGGGAGTATGAAAATACGTCTAGATTCTGCTAATGAAACTTGTGAAACAGGGACTTGGGCAAGGAGGATGGCTTTGGCGAGCGATCGCAATCCCTTGGTTGTTATCGAGCCAAGTTTGGTCAAGCGCCACCGCTCAAACCGTTACAATTATTAACACCGGCACTGCCAACTTCCAAGATGCTGCGGGTGGGGCGGTGCAGAACGTTCAATCGAACCAAACTTCGGTGAACGCAGTTGTTGTTGCAGCGACAATCGAGGTGATAAAAACAGCAGATAAAGCCGCCGCAGAACCGGGAGATACGGTGGTTTACCGCCTACAGGTGAGAAATACGGGGCAAGCTAACGTCAGGGATTTAGAAGTTCAAGACACATTACCTTTAGGATTGAACTTCCAGGCTAAATCAATACAAGCAGCCTTGACAGATGGGAACCAATCTACTCCTGTAGAGCTACCTTCCCCTGAGGTTTCCAATCGAACGATTACATTTCGCGTGCCGATAAACATAGCGCCGAGACAAATTATTAATATTGTTTATGCGGTGACATTGACGCCAGATGCGATTAGAGGTAATGGTCGTAACGTAGCGGAAGTCATAGGCACAAGCAGAGGGCGAAATATCAGGAGTAACGTAGCAAGTCACCGAGTGCAAATTCGCCCTGGAATTGTTTCGGATTGTGGTACGCTAATCGGTCGCGTATTCGTCGATAAAAACTTTGACGGCGAGCAACAACCAGGAGAACCCGGGGTACCGAATGCGGTAATCTTTTTAGATGATGGCAATCGCATTACCACCGATGCCAATGGACTATTTTCAGTTGCCAACGTCATAGCTGGTAATCGAAC
>DNGJ01000197.1:0-809 GCA_003486305.1 Cyanobacteria bacterium UBA11371 | reverse complement strand
TATTTCATAGAAAGAAATAGTCAGTCGCGTCTAGTCCGCCTAGAACCGGGTGGAACGGCACGGATGAACTTTGGGGTAACGCCTGCATTTGGTGAAGAGCAATCCAATTTACTGTAAGGGCAGGTTTAACAATATATTTCGTGGTGCCACAAATTGATTGGTAAAACCCGCCCCTACAAAATTAATTTGTTTTTGAGTTTTTAATCGATTGCAGGGTGCATTGAAAAAATTCGTCGCAAACAATTGTCCTTTTCTTCTTGTGCGATTTGTCAGGGGCTTCCCTCAATGACAACTTTTCGGGGCTTTTTTTTACCAACCCTGCTGGGAGTGGTGGTAGTTTTGCCACCAGCCAATGCCCAAGCAGTAAACGACCAGATTTTATTGTCTGGGGGCGAGTTTGACACGCTATCTCTGCCTCAAACGAACAGCGTATATGAAGCCGCCCCGGTCGAGATATTAGCGTTCGCGCAGCGTGGCGTCAGCCGTATCGCAGCATCGGGTCAACAAAGCGGTTTAGATGACCGAATAGGGCAGCATCCTTCGCTACCCCGGGAAAACGCCCAAATGGCTAAAACAAAAGCCGCAGGGTCAGCAAGCGAAGTCTCCCAGAGCGCGTCTAGTGGCTCAAAACCCGCTGGCGAGAGATGGGAGAAAGAGGAATCTTTTTCCCTAGCGACTGGTGATGAGCTTCTCCCAGCCAAGCAGGCAGGAAGCGAAGTCTCGCTCGCTGCGGCTACGTGGAAACGCGGATATTTGGTTAAATCTTCCACAGGTGACCAGCCAAAGGCTATAGCTGGGGTAAGCGCGGG